>CAYTDU010000099.1:0-11715 GCA_964436395.1 uncultured Gemmatimonadaceae bacterium
TAAACCCCAACAACCAACACTGCTGAAACGGGCGTTCGCAGCAGATGATAGCCGAGCACCAGCAAATCGGACGACGTGTAGGCGAGCCCTTCCAGCAGGCCGAACTCATTTCCGAACGGATCGGGATGATATCCGAGGCCGTGGTTCGGGCCCAGATACGCCGTGTAACCGAACTCGAAAGGACTGCCAAAAAACCGTGCATTGTATGCAGCTGTCGCGATTAGTAACGGCAGAGCAGCGATGAAAGAGATACCTACACGCTGCGCCAAGAACACCAAGGGGCGCTCTCGCTGCACACAGCCGACAAGCCAGATTCCGGCAAGTAGTACAGGGCCTACGACCACCGCCGAGAGCGGGCGCGTAGCGAACGCGGCGCCAACCGCCAAACCGGCGCCGATCGCCCACGTAACAGTGCTTTCGCGCGCGCGAAGAGCGCAGTACGCTGCAATCGACAGTAGTGCCGCAACCAACACGTGGTTCATGTGTGCCGCGGCCAATCCCGTGAGGAAAGGGCTCACGGCAAAAAGCAGCGCGCCTACGCGCGCGACCACCTTGTCGTCTGGGAAGAGTCGGTCTGCTGTAAGCGTGGTGAAGAATACGCCGACCGCCATCAGAATTGGGCACACGAGCCACACCGCGTTGACGGCGAAGCCCACCGCGAGAGCAGCGATATGCCCCGGCGGATACTGCGACACCCATCCTTGATCCGTGACGAAAGTGTTGGCCGATACCCAAAACTCGTAGGGTAACCCTGGAGGGCCGGCGACCATTCCCTCTGCGAAATACCTGGCATGGACGAACTGGGCCAATACGTCCACCAGCACTGGCTTCGTATCCCAGACGTACCACGATACAAACACCGTCAAAATTCCCGAAAACACGGCTAACGCGAGAGCGTACTTCCCCGCACTCCAGGACTCCAACCACGCACCCACACTTAGCAGGGGCTTCTCGATTGTTTCGGGCGATGCTACAAACGCGGCAATGGCGGAAAGCACGAGAACACCCAGGGTGCCCTGCAGAAGTAGGATGGCATGTGAATCGGTGAGGCGAACTGCCTCCAGAGCAATTGGAGACCCCAGAGCCGCTAGCAGTTTCCAGAACGGCACAATCACCAGGAGGACCATTGCCCCGCCCACGAGACGGCGCAGGAGTTTAATCGCTGTCTCTACCACCTGGAGTAGGCCTCGAGAAGATACGTGCAACGAACCTGAAGCTCGCCTTAAACACTGCGACTGTTTTGCGCCAGAACATGAGAGCAACACCAGCAACTGCGGCAAGCGCCGACGCAAGCGGCATCAGTGTTTCAGGTCCTACATACATCATTTGCCTTTCATTTCGGTGAGACGTAAGCTAGCAGGAGGGATCCTGATTCGCCTCCGCATCCTCGCCCCCCGAAATTGGGATTGCGATTTGCCGCAGAAGCACGCGGACGGATGCGGATTGTTGCTTGGGTTGGTGTTGTGGGCAACATAAGTCTTGTGGCCTTCCGCGTTCTTCCGCGTCAATATGCGGCAAACGTTACTGTGCAAGCTATCCATTTGACCTGCCGCAGCGACGAATCACTCAGTTCTGCGGCAGGCGCTCCCACAAAGCACTATCGCCCCTGACGTGGGGTGCCAACATTCGCCGCATGCTGGTGACCAGTGGGAGGTTCTCGCGTGAAATGATGTTGGTATTTTCGCCGGGGTCTGTCTCCAAGTCGAAAAGCGCCTCGATGCGGTTCTCGCCCCATATGTAGTGGTAACGCCCGACGACCAAAGATTTGGTAGTGGGTGCACCTCGGATGTCCGTCAGTTCGGAAAAGACGGGTTCTAACGGCGGTTGGGAATCCTCCGACATCGGTGCCCAGAATCGTTCGAGAGATGAACCCGGGAATGGAGAGCTACCGCCCATTCCTGTGAGACTCGCGACAGTGGCAGGAATGTCCCTGATCGATACCGCCGTACTCACTCGTCTGCCCGCGGGCAGGTTGTTCCCGTGCGCGATCATCAGCGGCACATGCAGGTTTGGTAGGTAGAGGCTGTTTCCATGCACGTGAAGTCCGTGTTCGCCGAACTGCTCGCCGTGATCCGACACTACTACTACTACCGTGTTTTCCAGCGTGCCGTCTGCTCTCAACCTGTCTAGCAGTATTCCAATCTGTTCGTCCACATAAGCGATGGTACCGTCGTATGCAGCAACCTCGGCCGCAATCTCCTCGGCGGTCATCTGGTGTCTACCGGCACGCGCCGCCCACCTTATGAAATATGAATTCAGACTGTGGTTGCGCGCCGTACCCGTGCCGAATTGACGTTCGAAACGAGGCGGCGGCAGATAGGGCTCATGCGCATCCATGTAGTTGAGGAAGGCGAAGAAAGGTCTATCGGCCTGTCGATCGTCGATCCAACCCAAGAACTCGTTTGTGACCTCCGCAGCGTCTTTGTCTCCAAACGCGTCGAAGTGCGACAGGAGGCGGTGAGCAAGGGGGTTCGACTCCAAACGCCGACCCAACGCAAAGCTCTTCAGAAATTCGCTAAGCCTGATCTGGTGGTCATCGTAATGGGCAAACCCGGCTGTGATCCCCGATTCCTCCGTGCAGTAGACCAGGTTTCCGACGAACCCAGCCGTCTCGTATCCTCGTTCGGAGAAGAACTCCGCGATTGAACTGTGACCACCCCCGTAGGGAATCAGGAAGTTCGTGTTAGTCTCATAGGGAAGTCTGCCAGTGAAGATCGACACGTGCGACGGCAGGGTCCAAGGTGACGTTGCTATGGCCATATCGAAGGTGACACCAGTCCCCGCCAGTCGATCGATGTTCGGGGTAGTCTCTCTAGTGTAACCGTAGAGACTCATGTTTTTGGCGCGCACTGTATCCAGTATCAATAGCAGCAGATTCGGTGCGCCTTCCTCGACAACACCCAACGAACCCGTTCGCATTTTCTCACGCAACAATCCGCCGAGGTTGATTGAGACGGCACAGACGAGAACAGCAGCGGCCAACCACCAGGTAGTGCTTCTAACGAATCGAAGGGCCTTTGCTCCCTTGGCGTTTACAGCTCGCCCGATCTGTACTCCGAGCCCGGCACTCAATATCAGAATCGCCGCGACGTAGAGTCTCGGGTAGATGTTGAGGAGGGAAGCGAAGCACAGGAATGCCAGCACTGCCGTAACAGTCCGTAGCGATACAGCGGCCTTGTTCACTTTGCCGAGGAGGGCGAGCAGACACACAGCGGTTGTGGTCAGCGCAGTCAACGCCACTGGCGCCATCCAGACAAAATGCAGGCTCAGCCACACATAGTTGTGACGGATGCGTTCATCGGGGCTCGCCCAACCTGAGGGTGCCGATGCGAGGGACCCGAACTTGATGATCCCAACGAGGATAACTTCTACGATTCCGGTGACGATCCCGAAGAACAGTGCGAGTCGCAACAGGTCGAGCGCCTCGACGGTGATGGGACTAGCGGTCTTTTCGCGTGGTCCTATGAGATACCCACCTTTTCCCGAGATATCGGACCGGACTTCTCAGCCGTCACTTCTGAAAACGTCATCCTACGGGCGATACACCATGCCTCGCGATTGAGCTTGTTGTGCCGGTAGGTTTGCCGGAAAAATTGTCTGTTGGTTGAACATTGCACCGCGAAGGTTCGCTCGGGTGAGGTCCGCGTAGCTCAAGTCGGCGCCCCTGAAGTCGGCACGCCTGAGGTCGGCTCGGGCAAGATTTGCATCTCGGAGAACTGCGCCTTCGAAACTTGCTCTGTCGAGTCGCGCCTCGAATAGAGTGGCTCTCGTCAGATCTGCAAGACGGAGATTTGCCCGGTCCATGACCGCGTTAGTGAAGTCTGCCCCCCTTAGGTCGGCGGCCTCCAACTCGGCGGTTCTCAGGTTTGCGCCCACCAGCTTCGCGTCTTGGAGCTTTGCAGCCCTGGCCCTGACGCCGTGCATGTCGGCGCCGGAGAGATCGACAGTATTGAGATTCGCTTCGCGCAAATCGTGGGCACGCAACTCCCCACATTCACCTATGTATCCGGGGTTGTGCCCCTCTTCTCCTGCTTCGTCAACGCACTTCCCACCCTCATAACGATAACCCGCGAACTCTTGCCCGGCAGCCGATTCGGGCGTCAATGCCAGCGGCCCTGCCGCGCCGACCAACAACGCACAAAAAGACACAGCAGAATGCTGTTTCGTGCAGCGAAGCAACTCAAACACTATCTCCACCTCCGTTGGGACTCCCGTGACCCATAATGGTCCCGTGGGGTATTGCTATTACGTCTGGGCGATGATTACTCTACTGCCCGAAGCCGTCCAATGTTCCTAAAGTACCGGAGATAGCCGATGGTGGCCAGCACCAAAAACAAAGTATTTCTGCCACTCGTTTGCGTGAGCGTGTTGGCTTCATGTTCCGATTCTACAGATCCCAACCTCGGCCCGGATCCTTTGACTGCATTTGATTCTTTCAGCGTCGGCTTGTTGCATACCTGTGCTCTCACCACAGGAGGGGAGGCATACTGCTGGGGATGGGGCGAATACGGCCAACTCGGCAACGACGCCACGGACGATCTCGATGTGCCGGCTGCTGTACACGGTGACCTCGTTTTCGAATCAATCAGTGCCGGAGGCGGGCACACGTGCGGCGTCACGACGTCAGGCAGAACTTACTGCTGGGGGCTCAATCTGAGCGGCCAGCTCGGCACTGGAATCGCCGGCAACACAACTGTGCCAACTGAAGTCGCCGGGGGTCACTCGTTTCAGTCAGTAAGCGCCGATGGCAGCATCAGTTGTGGGCTCACCACAGACGGGTCCGCATACTGCTGGGGATACAACGAATTCGGTCAAGTCGGTGACGGCACCGTTGCAGATCAAACTGAACCGGCACCAGTAGTAGGCGGGCTCAGCTTCTCATACATATCGGCGGGCGCGTTCCACGTTTGCGCCTTGACCCCGGCGGGTGACGCATATTGCTGGGGCAGGAGCCAAGAGGGTCAGCTCGGAAACCCTGCAAGTGACGGTACCGAGCCTCAACCTGTGGCCGGTGGCCTAACGTTTCGAGCATTATCGGCCGGCATCGGCCATACGTGCGGCGTGACCACTAATGGAGACACGTACTGCTGGGGCAACAACGACCAGGGTCAGCTCGGCGATAGTACCGGCAACTCGACCAGAGAGCCCACGATGGTCGTCGGTGACGCGGAGTACTCAGACGTAAGCGTGGGGGGATCATACTCCTGCGGACTGCGCGTTTCAAACGAGGTCTGGTGTTGGGGATACAACGAGAACGGTCAGCTTGGCGCCTCGGCTCCTCAGTTGTGCAGTATCGAGGACGAATTCGGCGTGCTCCGATCCTACCCGTGCAGTCTCTATCCAATCCATGGAGCGGAAGGATTGTTGTTCACTCGAGTCGAGATCAACACCCAACACTCCTGCGGCATGGCAACAGACGGCAGATTATACTGCTGGGGATTTGGCGAACGAGGTCAGCTTGGCAACGGTGAGATGGGAACGTCTTACCTGTCGGTAACACCTGAATTGGTCGCCAGGCAACCGTAATCGAACAAGAGCAATTTTCGGAGGTATAGGTGCGCACGACGCCAACGATGCTGCTGTTAGCTCTTAGTACAACTGCTTGCTACCAGTACTTCCCCGTCTACGATACCGAGCCTCTCCCCGAGGCCGGTGCGGAGGTGCGAATCAGGCTCGACGAACCGCAAACGCTCGACCTTGGCACAATGACGATAAACGAGGTCAGTACGGTGGAAGGGCATGTTCGCCAAAGTGAATCGGACAACCTCAGCGTCTTCTCAAACGAGCTCCGTACGTTTTACGGGTTCAGACATCGCACCAACGGTGCAGTCTTCGATTTCGATCGAACCGAATTTTCCATGCTCGAACAGCGGAAGATGGTTCCCTGGAAAACCGGAGCCGCCATCGGAATCACCACGGTCGGTCTGATTGCGACCATGCACTACGTCATCGACCTCGGTGGTGGGAGCAACAACGGAAGAGCACCATACGAGCCTTCGCTCGGCAGAACGGTTGACATTCCACTCAACGTGTTGATTCCCCTATTAATGCCCTAGCAAACCGAACTAAACCAAGCAAAACACCAGCCCTCAATCCCTATCGGGTGTCACCGAGAAGAAAATGAGGCGAGTCACGTTACTCTGCGACTCGCCTCGAGTTTTGGTTACGGGATTGCGTAACCGGTTTCTAACCTAGATCAACCACCGTTTCCGCACGGCACATCTGCAGGCCAGTCCGGATTGAGGTAGCAGTTGGCTTCGATTTCCGCGATGGTGATCGGGAAAAACGTGCCGGGTGCCGTAGCAGCATGGCTTTCCGGCTGCCACCTGTCCGACTCAATGCCGAACCTGTACATGTCATGCAGGCGCCGCATCTGTACAAACAGTTCTACGCTACGCTCGTGAAGGAGCATGTCTACCTCAGACACACCGCTGCCCGTTGTCCAGTCAGGCAACCCAGCCCACGCACGTGCAGCATTGATGTGCGTGGCAAAGTCACCCGTGGGCCCGTTCACCAGTGCATTCTCTGCGAGAATCAGGTGCATCTCGGCGGCCGAGAGAATTGGCAGGTCGCCATACTCAATTGCGTCTTCGAACGGCGTCATGAACGCGTCGAGGCGCATGTCGGCGTTGCCGCTCACCGGGTCCATCAGCACTATGCCCCTGTTGGCGTAATCTCTGTCACGGCGTTTGCCGGTTCCGCCATCTTCGGCCATGATGTACTTGTCACCCCAGCGGTGTTCCAGCCGGCTGTTAACGTCGCCCTGGAAATCGGGGTACGTTCCGGCCGGAATGTACTGCAATACGAGTTCCCAGTCGGAGTTGTCCAGCGCCAAAGCGGCCGTGGCATCGGTCGCGGCAGCCGCAGCATCAGCCGCACCTAGTAGACCGGTACCTGGGTTGAATGTGTCACCGATCAGATTCCAGACGCCCTGCGCGTGACGCGCGCGAGCGCGCATCGCCGTCAGATTCCGCTGCATCTCCGTTGTCGTGCTGAGCGCGAGCCCGGAGGTTAGAAACTGGATCGCCGTATCGTACAGCCCGCCCATGTTGGACGGTCCGATCGGCGGCGACGGAACTCTCATATCGGAGAAGGTGAAATCGTTGAACACGTCCGCAATTACGACGCGCGTGAACGCTCCCCAGAGATATGCTTCCGCCAGAGGCCCATCTATGTTCGACTCTCCATTGGCGAGATGTTCCTCGAGGATTTCAATGGCCTCGTCGGTCATCCACCGAGCCGGAGCGATGTCCTTGTACGCCTGGTCGGTGAACTCGTTCAGATGCCTGTCAACCCAGCCGAAGTCGAGTTCCTCAAATGCGTCGCGCGAACCACACCAGTGGGTCTCATCTGTGACCTGGGAATACACCATGAGCGTATAGGTGTATCCGGCCTGCACTTCATACAAAGCGCCGTTTGCCACGGCCTGCGCGGCCGTCGGGACACGAATGTCGTCGCCGACCACGTTGTTGGGATTTTCCACGTCGAGCAGGGAGTTACACCCGACGACGCCGACACCCAACCAGAGTACCAGCAGCATCGCGCCGAAACGCGCACCGCGGCTTTCTAGTCTTTTCATCTTTATCGTCCTCCCTTAGAACCCGAATTGGACAGAAACTGTGAGACGACGCGGCAACGGCGTACCGAACGCGTCAATGGCGTCACCGAAGTTGCTGTCGACACCACCGCCTGTGGAACGAGCCTGATAGTTCGACTCCGGGTCGATTCCACTGTAAGGCGTGAACTTGAGCAGGTTTCTCGCAGACAGGTTGAAGGCCAAGTTAGTCAGGCCAAATTTGCCTGCCATGTTCCCAGGTGCTCTCCAAGTGAGCCCGACCTCGCGCATGGCGAGGAACTTCGCGTTCTCAATTGTGTTGAGGCCTGAGTGCGGTGACAGACCCTTTAGTTCGGTTGCCCACTCCATCGCCGCGTCGAATTTCTCTTCGACTGTCGCATTCGGGTTTTCCATTGCAGACTCAGCTGCGGCTGCTTCGGGAGTGTTGCGCCCGATCAGCGAGTTGGACTTGCGGAAGGCGTCTGTCAGGTTGGTGACAAAGAAGTTGCCGGTCTTGTACTCGAACAGCGTATTCACATCGAGGTTGTTCCACAGAGTGATCGTGGTTCCAAACGAACCAGACCAGTCCGGGCTCGGCTTGCCCAGATAGGTGTCCAGCGTGTTGCCGTCACCGTCGTCGTCCCGAAGCAGCGGGCTGAACTCCGCATCGCTGAGAGAGTGTACGCCGGCGCCGTCACCCTGGTCCGAAGCCAGGAATGCACGGAACGTTTCCTCCGAGTCCGCAGCACCATCACCGTCGGTATCGAACGGTACGGTGGATCCGGGCGTGTATTCGACCAACGCACCACCAAAGTAGGCTCCCGGAGCAAAGAACCGGTCCGCCTCACCGTCGCCGTCCTCATCCCACGGCGGCATCAGGTAGTTACGGTAACGCGGGTAGCTGCCACCAACCTTGATTGGGGGAGCCGTGCCCATGCTGATTATCTCTTCCTTGATCCACGATGCCGTTGCGAACGTGGTAATGCTCAGGTTCTCCCTGTCCATCGTCAACCAGTCGAACTTTAGTTCCAGCCCTTGGCCCTTCAGCTCACCGATGTTGACGAGCTGCAGGTTGGAGAATCCACCGCTGACGGGGAACTGCATCTCCACCAGGGCGTCGGTCGTAGTACGAGACCAGAAGGTTCCCTCGACACCCATTATGTTGTTGAACAACCCGAACTCGGCACCGACCTCGATCTCAGTGGACTTCTCTGGCGCGAGGTCGTCGTTACCCAGGTTGTCAGGAATCAGGCCGGCGCCAATGGCGGTCGTTCCGGACGCGTAAGTGTTGAATTGGTCGAATGCACCTGGCTGGAGACCGGACTTTCCGAGTGCGCCTCGCACACGGAACGTAGACAGCAGCGAGCTGCTCCAACCGGGCATGTCGCTGAATACCAACGACAAGCTGGCCTTCGGATAGAATGCTCCACCCGTGTTCTGACCAAACGCACTGTTCTTGTCCCAACGCCCGCCTACCGTGAAGTACGCATAGTCGTGGTACCCTATCTGCTCCTGCGCAAATGCGCCGGTGTTTACTACCTGGAGCCATTCCTCATAGATATCGGTGTTGGATGCTGCGCCTACCACCTCCAGGCCCGGACCCGGGAACACAGAACCGTCGCCGCCGCTTGCGTTGTTGGTTGACACGAAGCCTTGGAAACCGGCGGTGAACTGTGACGAGAACACCCCGAACCGTTCATCCCAGATACCCTTGACGTCGAGGGTGAGTTCGCGGTGGTTCCGGTGACCGATGCTGCGCGCACCCTCTGTGTCGCTTCCGGTATACGCGTCGACATCGCTTCCGAAATACCTGAAGTAGAAGTTCTGGGTATTCGTGACGTCTAGTCCGAATGTCGCCTCGAAATTGAGCCGATCGGCCGCCTGATACGAGGCAGTGATGTTGCCGTTGAAGTGCTCGGCGTCCTGCTGGCGCTCAGCCTGCATGGATTCGCGCACGGTCATGAACGCGGCGTTCCCGGTGGCATTCCCAGTACCAACACAGACCGGCGTCGTTTCGCCTATGGAACCGGCCGCAACGTCTTGAGTTCCGTCGCCGTCCATGTCGTCGCAGTAGGCAAGTTCGGGCTTTCCGAACATACCCAGCGAGTAGACGCCGTAGATGTTGTTACCGTTGGTCGGAACCGTGTTCATCCGGTCCGTGTACAAGGCACCGATGCGGAACGAGAGACGCTCGCGCGGGAAGATCGTAACACTTGCGGTTCCTTGGATGTTACGGGCAATGTCGCGCGTCGGGCCCAGGTCTGTAGCGCCCAGTGGGCCGTCGTCACGGTTGAACCGACCCGACACGAAGTAGTTCACAGACTCGCCGCCGCCCGTAACGCTGGCGGAGTAAGTCTGTACGTGGCCGGTGCCGAGAATGTCGTTCATGAAGTCGCGCTCGAACACCTCGAACGGAGCAATGTCCGTCCAGCCCGGG
Organism: uncultured Gemmatimonadaceae bacterium; assembly: GCA_964436395.1. GTDB lineage: Bacteria > Gemmatimonadota > Gemmatimonadetes > Gemmatimonadales > GWC2-71-9 > JBDGYW01. The sequence goes on from CAYTDU010000099.1 coordinate 9,993, forward strand.
GTGTTGCCGTACGTCGTGTTCAGGGCATCGGCATGGGCTTGATCGCGCGCGTATCCTGCGTTCGCGTGGTACGCATCGCCCGGGTACGCCGTGATACCCTGCTCGATGCGGAAACTGAACCGCGGCCGTCCCCGTTCGCCCCGCTTCGTGAAGATCTGGATAACGCCATTGGACGCTTCACTGCCGTACAGTGTCGCTGCCGCCGCGCCCTTCAGGATCTCAACCCGTTCGATCGACTCGGGGCTGATGTCGTCGAGACGCGACATAGACGCTGCCGCTGAACCGACGTTCTCCATACCACCGCCGTTGTCGATACGGACGCCGTCCACGTACACCACCGGCTCGTTCGACATCGAGAGGCTGCTGGAGCCGCGGATACGGATGCGCGCGCCAGCTCCCGAGATACCGCCCGAAGCACCTACGCTCACCGAAGGCTCACGGCCTGCCAGCGCCTCCGAGAAGGTCTGAACCGGAGCCGACTGAATGCGAGACATGTCCACCGTGGCAATCGTGTTGCCGAGCTGCTTCTTCTCAACCGCAGCGCCGGCTCCCGTCACCACCACAGCTTCGAGCGCAATAACCGACTGGTGCATCTCGAAGTTGAGTTCTAACGGCAGGTTTGACCTTAGTGTAGCATTCGCGGCTTCTCGCGAATACCCGATCATGCGGACCCGGAGATCAACCGTTCCGACGGGAACGTTTACTATCTCGTACGCGCCGTTCTCATCGGTAATGCCGGTGAGACGCGTCCCCAGCACGTGTATCTGGACACCCTGAATCGGCGTGCCAGAACCCGCCTGGGTCACGACCCCTCGGATCGTCCCGGTTCCTTGCGCCACCGCTGGAGCGCTCGTGGCCAGAAACGCCACGACTGCACCAAAGAGCAGCACAGTTTTGAAGAACCTGGTGTGCACCATAGTCCTCCTCCTTGAGGTGAAATGAGGTTCTCTTGCGAACAAAATCACAGGTATGCCTACAACGAAGCCGAGAGATTGACTGGCAGGACAACGCACGTAACCCACGCAGGAAACCGCAGCAGCCGCAAAAAATCCGCGCGACAGGCGGCTTCACTCAATCGAGCAAACTCAAGACCTCGACTATAATTAAACGGCCTAAATCGCCATGAGACAACGAGTTACGTACGCCTGGGCACACTTAAAGAACGGAGAGGTTACCCCAGACACCCAGCAAGCCTATCCCCCTGTCCCAGGAGTGTCAAGACCCGTCTCAACTTTCAGATCACGCAAAGATCACGCAGAGATCACGACGATCATTCCGTGCTGATACCCGTATGGACCTACCGAAGTCACTCGTTGACAACCAGCGACGCCGGCCGTAGGCGCAGTCATCGCAGGGCCAACGGAATTTCAGATCTCTCCGGCTTTGTCCGATGAACCGATAATGAGCCCGCGTGGTATTAAGGACTATGGGCCATGCATTCTGAACTACCACAACACGGAGTTATGGGAAAAATGAAGAAGACCTGTTGTCTTTGCGTATTTGCCGCGTTACTTGCGTTTTCAACAGCAGCGACGGCTCAAGGGGGGATTGGTGTCGCGGGACATGTGGGAACACTCGGCGCGGGCGTCGATGTGGCGATTTCACCCGCACCAAACATCGGGTTGAGAGCCGGGGGCAACATCATGCCGTTGGAAGTCGAAGGGTCGTTTTCCGACGTTGACTTTACGGTTGAGCTTCAGTCGCCCCAATTCATGGCGCTGGT
>CAYTDU010000100.1:0-11641 GCA_964436395.1 uncultured Gemmatimonadaceae bacterium
GGTCGGCCATAAGTTGGGAGAGTTTTCTCCGACGCGTCTTTTCCGCGGCCACAGCGGTAAACTGGCCGTGGACAAGAGGCTCGGTGGTTAGGCGGTAACCCATGGCAGCGAGAGCAATTCAACGGCACATTCGCCAATCGCCACGAAAGATGCGGTTGGTGATCGATACGATTCGCGGCAGGGATGTCAATGAGGCCTATGCCCTGCTGAAATTTTCGAAGAAACGAGCGGCGAAACAGATCGAGAAGGTGTTGCGCTCTGCAGTGTCTAATGCAGAACAAGATGCCCTTCGAAACAATGACGCATTCGATGTGGATCGCCTCTATGTGAAGCTCGCAGTGGTCAATGGCGGGCCAACGCTTTGGCGCTACAGGGCTGCTGCGTTGGGACGAGCTGCCCCGATTCGGAAGCGAACAAGCCACGTTGAGATAGCCGTAGGCGTGAAGGAGGAAGAGTAGTGGGCCAAAAAACCCATCCATACGGGTTCCGGCTTGGAATCGTCAAGCCGTGGAGGTCACGCTGGTACGCCGGCAGTGATTTCCCAGATTTCTTGCGGGAAGATGAGCTGATTCGGAAGTACTTGACCTCGCGCCTGGCGCACGCGGCGATTTCAGAGGTGCATGTAGAACGTAAACCCGGCAAGGTGTCTGTCACGATCTTCACCGGGCGACCAGGTGTTGTGATCGGTAAGCGCGGTGCCGAGGTCGATAAGTTGCGGGATGAGCTGAATCAGCTGACCAACAAGGAAGTCGGCATCAACGTTGAGGAGATCAAACGTCCAGAGTTGGACGCTCAGCTGGTAGCCAACAACGTAGCTCATCAATTGGGCCAGAGAATCGCTTATCGGCGCGCCATGAAACGGTCGGTTCAAAGTGCCATGCGGATGGGCGCGAAGGGGATAAAGATCAAGTGCGGCGGCCGGTTGGGTGGGGCGGAAATTGCCCGGATACAGAGTTTTCACGAGGGTCGCGTTCCGTTGCACACGCTACGTGCCAACGTGAGCTACGCAACAGCCACGGCTCGCACTACTGCCGGGGCGATAGGTGTAAAGGTCTGGATCTTCATGGGTGAGGTAGTCGAGGACGCGCGAGGGCGCACCTACAGTACGGGATCATAACGATGTTGGCTCCAAAGCGTGTGAAGTACCGGAAACAGATGAAGGGACGCAACCGTGGCACGGCGCAGCGCGGCAACACGGTGAGCTTTGGCAACTATGGACTGATGTCCTTGAATGCCGGATGGATCACGAACCGCCAGATCGAAGCGGCGCGTGTTGCATTGACGCGTACCATGAAGCGAGGCGGAAAAGTCTGGATCAGGATCTTCCCAGACAAACCGCTAACGAAAAAACCCGCTGAAACCAGGATGGGTAAGGGTAAGGGCAATCCGGAGTATTGGGTCGCGGTGGTCAAGCCCGGACGAGTCATGTTCGAGGTGGAAGGTGTGTCAGAGGAACTCGCCCGTCGGGGGCTCAAGTTGGCGTCGGCTAAACTGCCGGTCAGGACCAGATTCGTGAAGCGTGAGGATATGTAGGCAATGGCGCTGAAGGATGCAGAAAACAGACCGCTCGAAGCCGCTCAGATTCGTGAACTCGAGACGAGCGAACTCAAAGAGGAGATTGAGCGCCTCAAGGAAGCCCAGTTCAGGCTGAAATTCCGGTCGGCAACTGAGACGATCGACAACCCTCTGCAGTTTCGAGTGATGCGCCGCAACATTGCGCGCATGATGACGATACTCCGCGAGAGGACGGAGCAATGAGTCAAGACACAAATACCCGTGCACGGCGGAAAGTGCGGACTGGTGTCGTCGTGAGCGACAGGATGGACAAGACCGTTGTCGTCAGGCTCACTCGTCAGTTCGCGCACGGACTCTACGGGAAGCGTATCATGCGCACCAAGAACGTGAAAGCCCACGACGACCACCGTGCGGGAGTGGGAGATACGGTGCGCATCATGGAGACTCGTCCCCTGTCTAAGACGAAGCACTGGCGCGTCGTCGAAGTCCTGGTGCGAGCCGAGTAGGAGGGCACTTCCGTGGTTCAACAGGAATCGATGCTCAAGATCGCCGACAACTCGGGAGCCAAGAAAGCATTGGTCATCCGGGTGCTTGGCGGGAGCCGCAGACGATATGCCGGCCTGGGCGACGTTGTGGTAGTAACCATCAAAGACGCGCTACCTGCTGGTCAGGTGAAGCGTGGCGATGTCGTGAGGGCTGTGATAGTGAGGACGGCGAAGGAAACTCGCCGCAAGGACGGTAGCTACATCCGGTTCGATGATAATGCTGCCGTTCTTATAAATGATGCACGAGAGCCCCGAGCGACTCGCATATTCGGGCCAGTCGGCCGGGAGTTGCGCGAGAAACGGTTCATGAAAATCGTGTCTCTCGCGCCGGAGGTGCTTTAGACAATGCGAGGGAAACGAGGCATGTCTGGGAGCGGTCGTGGTAACAATACGGTGAAACGGCAGAAGATGCAGATCACCAAAGGCGATCGCGTGCGTGTGATGACTGGCGAAGATGCCGGCACCGAAGGCACCGTCATCCGTGCATTGCCGAAACGGGGCATGGTGGTGGTTGAAGACGTAAACGTCATCACCAAACACAAGCGAAGTTCCGGCCAGGACGAAGGCGGCATCATTCATTTCCCGGCGCCGATCGATGTGTCAAACGTGATGCTACTCGACCCCAAGTCGGGTGAGCCCACGCGAGTGCGCCGACAGAAGGACAAGGATGGGACGGTCGAGCGGCTGAGCAAGAGATCAGGGCAACCGATTCCCAGGAACCGGTGACGAGTATGGCTAAGACCAAACAAAAAGACGAGGCGAAAAACGCCGAGGCCCCGGAAGCACAAGTAGCTCAACCCGGGCCGGCGCCACGGCTTCTCGAGTACTACAAATCCACCGTGTGTCCGAAGCTGGCGAAGGAATTCGACTTCAAGAATCCGCATCAGACGCCCCGGCTCGTCAAGATCACACTGAACGTGGGGCTCGGGGACGCGCAGAAGAATCCAAAGCAACTGGATGCTGTGGTGTCGGAATTGTCGGTGATCTCAGGGCAACGGCCGGTCGTCACGCGCGCCAAGAAGGCGATTTCGAATTTCTCACTACGTGCCGGGATGCCGGTTGGGGCTACCGTGACGTTGCGCGGTGCAATGATGTGGGAGTTTCTCGATCGATTCATCAGCGTTACGGTGCCGCGAATCCGAGATTTCCGCGGTTTCACGACGAGTTCCATGGACGGACGCGGTAATTACTCAGTCGGCATAAAAGAGCAAATGGTGTTTCCGGAGATCGACTACGACAAGGTAGAGAAGATCCACGGTATGGATATCACGTTTGTCACTAGTGCGGACAGAGATGACGTCGGGTTGGCATTGCTGCGAGAGTTGGGTATGCCATTCCGCGGACAGACAACAGTCCGGATCGGATAGGGGACGCTCAGATGGCGAAGAAGTGCCTCGTAGAGAAGTCAAAGCGCAGACCGCGTTTTGAGGTGCGGAGATACAATCGGTGCCAACGGTGTGGCAGGCGTCGTGGATATCTAAGAAAGTTCGGCGTTTGCCGAATCTGTTTCAGAGAATTGGCACTCCGAGGTGAGATTCCCGGAGTCCGCAAAGCCAGTTGGTGAAAGGACCGGGTCCGACCATATGAGTATGACTGACCCAGTCGCCGATATGCTGACGCGCATACGCAACGCCTGTAGGGCGGGGCACAAGCGAGTCGATATACCGGTGTCGAACTTCAAGACAGAGATCGCGCGCCTGCTGCGTGAGAATCACTACATCCAAGACTACAAGGTTCTGGATGACGGTGCTCACGGACGGCTGCGGATCTTCCTGATGTACCATGAGGACGAGCCAGTTATCCGTGAGGTACGGCGCGTATCGAGACCGGGGCTGAGGCGCTATGTGAAGTTGAAAGAGATCCCGCGCGTCAAGAACGGTCTGGGAATGGCGATCCTCTCTACGCCACAGGGTGTCATGAGCGACCGAGATGCTCGCAAAGCGAGGGTCGGTGGTGAGCTCGTGGCTGTGGTCTGGTAGGGGGGGGCATGTCACGGATAGGAAAACTGCCAGTAGCGATTCCCAAGGGCGTAACGGTTGAACTGGAAGATTCGCTGCTCAAGGTAAAGGGTCCGAAGGGTGAGCTGAGCCAATCCTTGCATCCGGAGATCACGGTTGGAGTTGAAGAAGGCCGGATCGTCGTCACGCGACCCTCGGATCAGAAACGCCACCGAGCTCTTCACGGTCTCATGCGGAGCCTCATCAACAACATGGTTGGCGGGGTGAGCGAAGGGTTCAGCAAAACCCTTGAGATCCATGGGGTTGGCTACAGAGCCGAACCTGCGGATGCGGGAGTCCGCCTGTACCTGGGTTACTCCCACCCGGTGGATTATAAGGCTCCTGAGGGTGTCTCCATCACAGTGGAGTCGCCGACGAAGCTCAAGGTGGAAGGAATAGACAAGCAGTCGGTGGGCCAAGCTGCGGCGGAGATTCGCAAGGTTCGACCTCCCGAGCCTTACAAGGGCAAGGGCATCAGGTATGAGGGTGAACACGTCCGCCGGAAGGCCGGTAAGACGGGAGCGAAAGCATGAGGTCGATAAGGAAACCCAAAACGCAACGAGACCGTCGGTATCGGCGGCACCTGCGTGTTCGCAAGAAGATCAGTGGTACTGGCGAGCGCCCGCGTTTGGTGGTGTTTCGCTCTCTCAAGCACACCTACGCGCAGCTCGTCGACGACGAACGTGGTTTTACGCTGGTTGGCGCGAGCGATATGTCATCCGGGGTGACTGTGGAAAACGGTGGCAAGGTGGGAGCTGCATTTGCCGTGGGGAAGTCGTTGGCAACGCGAGCAAAAGAGCTGGGCATCACGAAGGCGGTGTTCGATAGGGCCGGATACCTCTATCATGGCAGGGTGAAGGCAGTCGCTGACGGTGCACGCGAAGGCGGATTGGAGTTTTAGAGATATGGCGCAAGACAAAGGACGCGGTGGTCGCCGAGAGCGTCGCGAGCAAGAATCGGAGCTCGTCGAAAACGTGATTACGATCAACCGCGTTGCCAAGGTGGTCAAGGGTGGCCGCCGGTTCTCGTTCAACGCCTTGGTGGCGGTGGGAGATGGTGCCGGCAATTTCGGCGTGGGCACGGGCAAAGCAAATGAAGTTTCGGAAACCGTCCGCAAAGCGGTGGAAGCGGCCCGTCGCAACATGAAGGCGATTCCGTTGGCTGGCACCACAATCCCACACGAGATTATTGGTAGACATGGTGCCGGTAGGGTGCTGCTCAAACCGGCGTCGTCCGGTACCGGGGTCATTGCAGGTGGGCCGGTCAGAGCCGTGCTCGAATGTGCCGGAGTGACAGACATACTCACTAAGTCACTCGGCTCGCCCAATGCGATAAACATGGTCTGGGCCACGGTTGACGGGCTTCATCGCCTCGTCACACCTGAGATTGTGGCGCGCGAACGCCGCATGGATGTGTCGGAAATTGACTACCGGCCGCGGCAGCGTGAGAAGGAGACGGAAAATGCCTGAGGCCAAGCCAAAGAAGGCTGAGCAGGCAGAAGCCACCGAGAAAAAAGCAGCCAAAAAGACAACGGCTGCCAAGACGACGGCGGCAAAGGCAGCGAAGAGCACTAAGGCCACGAAAACGACAAAGGCTACCAAGACTGCGGCCAAGAAGAAGACCACCAAGAAGGCAGCGGCTACCGCAGCTGGCACGAAAAAGAAAACAACGGCCAAGAAGGCCGCGACCAAGAAAGCAGAGAAGAGCCTCCGCGTTCGCCAGGTGCGCTCCGGCATCCGTCATCCCTGGCGCATGCGCCGCACATTGACGGCATTGGGGCTCAAACATCACCAAGACGAGGTGGTGGTCCCGGACAATCCGTCAATCAGAGGAATGCTGCGACGGGTTCATCATCTCGTCAGTGTCACGCCCGAGGAATCAAATGGCTGAGACACCAACACTTGGATTGCATAACCTGCCGGCTCCAAAAGGCGCTACCAAGGCGCCGAAACGCAAGGGCCGTGGGCGGGGGACAGGGCTAGGAAAAACTTCGGGGCGTGGTCACAAGGGCCAACGTTCTCGGGCCAGCGGCAACGTACGTCCTGGGTTTGAAGGCGGCCAGATGCCGCTGATCCGTAGGGTTCCAAAGCGCGGCTTCACGAACCCATTCCGTGTGCCGAACCAGGTCGTGAAGCTACGGGACCTCGACGCTGTTTCCGGGGAAGAGGTGACGCCATTGGCGTTGCTGGAGATTGGTTTGGTGAGCACGCTTAAGCGCCCGATCAAGATTCTCGGAGTCGGTGAGGTGACGCGCGCTTTCGTGATCAAGGGTTGTCTTACTTCCAGTACTGCCCGCTCAAAGATCGAACAGGCGGGTGGCCGTATCGAGGCTTAGCCGATGACGGCATCCCGAATTCCAAACCTTTTTGCAGTTCCGGAGCTGAAGGAGAAGCTCCTGTTCACGCTGATGTGCCTCGCCATCTACCGTGGCGGTGCGCACATCGCAACACCCGGCGTGGATGTTCAAGTGCTTGCCGATTTCATCCGCAATCAGGCAGGTCAGACGTTGTTCGGCGTGTACGACATGTTCGTTGGCGGTGGACTGTCGCGAGCTACTGTCCTTGCGCTGGGAATCATGCCGTACATCTCGGCGTCAATCATGTTCCAGTTGGCTGGTGCGGTATTCCCAATAGTCGACAAACTGCAGAAGGAGGAAGAGGGGCGGAAGAAGATCACGCAGTGGACGCGGTACATGACGATCCTACTATCGCTCGGTCAGGCATACAGTTTCGCGCTCTTTGCCGAAGGACAAGGTGCTGTCGCGTTCCCCGGTATGGGCTTCCGCATGCTCACGGTGCTGACGCTCACGACTGGTGCGGTTTTCGTGATGTGGCTCGGCGAGCAGATTACGGAGCGGGGCATCGGCAACGGCATGAGCTTGCTCATTTTCTTCTCGATTATGGAAGGAATGTGGCCGGGCGTGTTCCGGACGCTCGACTTCCTGCAAACTGGTGTTATCAACTTCCCGAAACTACTGGTGCTTGGTACTGTGATGGTCGGTATCATCGCAGGTGTGGTAGCCGTCACGGTCGCCGCGAGGAGAATCCCAATCCAGATTCCTAGGAAGGTGATGGGCCGAGGCAGGATTCGTGAAGGTCAAAAGACGTTCATTCCTATTCGGATCAACTCCGCGGGCGTGATGCCGATCATCTTTGCACAGGCGTTGATCATTGTGCCCGGGACTGTTGCGGTGTTCAGTAACCTGCCGTGGCTACGCGCAATGTCGGACGCGTTTCGTCCGGGTACGGGAATATACTACACGTCCTATGCATTGTTGATCATCTTCTTCACGTACTTTTACACGTCAATTATCTTCAATCCTGTCGACATAGCTGAGAATCTGAAGAAGCAGGGCGGGTTCATCCCCGGTGTGAAGCCAGGGGCTGCAACCGCAGATTACATAGATGAAGTACTGACGCGGGTGACGTTGCCAGGTTCGATTTTCCTGACGCTTGTCGCGCTGCTACCGTTCTTCATCTTTCAATACTTCAACGTGCCATTCAGGTTTGGTGGCACTGCACTGCTGATTATCGTCGGTGTTGCGCTAGACACATGGGTGCAAGTGCAGCAACACGCGCAGTTGCGGCACTACGATGATTTCATGAAGCACGGGCGAGTGAAATTCCGCGGGCGGCGGCGGTACATGTAGCCGCTACTCAGGCACTTGCCGTAGAAGACAAATAGATGATCACCATCAAGTCACCCCGCGAAGTAGAAACGATGGGGGCGGCCGGAAAGATATTGGCTGCCACCCTCCAGAAAGTTGCATCCCGAACCGAACCAGGGGTAACCACACAGGATCTGGATGCACTAGCCGAGGAGTTCATTCGCAGTCACGACGGTGCCAAGCCGTCGTTCAAGGGGCTCTACGGCTTCCCAAAATCGTTGTGCACTTCGATCAACAACGAAATCGTGCACGGCATTCCGTCCAAAGGGCGTGTGCTCGTAGAAGGTGACATCCTGAGTGTTGATTGCGGTGTGTTCCTCGATGGCCTACATGCGGATTCTGCGATATCGGTTGCGGTCGGCGAGATATCGGACGACGCTAGGCGATTGATGGAAACGACCAAAGCCTCACTCGAAGCGGGGATACAGGCTGCACTGATCAACAATCACGTTGGAGACATCGGGCACGCCGTGCAGACTGTCGCGGAAGCGGCCGGATTCAGCGTTGTTAGAGATCTGGTCGGACACGGGATTGGGGCCAAATTCCACGAAGAGCCTCAAGTCCCCAATTTCGGTCAACCCAAGCGCGGTGTGCGCCTGACCGCAGGGATGACGATCGCCATCGAGCCGATGGTGAACATAGGCGGTCGCGAGACGAGAACCATGGATGACAACTGGACTATCGTCACCGCCGACGGGTCGCTCTCCGCACACTTCGAACACACGATAGTTATAGGACCCGACGGACCGCGCGTTCTGACGCTACCAGATTGATCTGATCGCCTCAATTCGGTGTAGTACGCGTAGATTCTTCAATCACACCCATCAACCAGCCGTGTATTCGCGGATTCCCCGCGACAATTGGGCCTTGGTGTATTACGTCTTCCAACCCTTTCGTATCAGTTACGATACCTCCTGCTTCGCGCACCAAGAGAGTGCCCGCGGCAACATCCCAGGGAGCTAGTGACAGTTCCCAGAATCCGTCCAACCTTCCAGAAGCGAGATCCGCCAGGTCTAGAGCAGCGGACCCACAACGGCGAATTCCACTGGTTGTTTTCAATACCTCTGTGAATTGATCGAGGTACTGAGGCAGCAGATGCAGGGATTTGAATGGGAATCCAGTGCCGATCAGGGCGTACGCTGGATCCTCCGTGGCGGATACTCGAATGAGGCGGTTGTCGCACCATGCGCCACCTTCTCGTAAGGCGCGATACACTCGTTGTCGGAGAACATCCACCACGGCTCCCGCGACCGGCGAACCGTCGACGATTGCGGCTATGCTCACAGCGTACGCCGGGTAATCGTGCAGGTAGTTGGTCGTCCCATCGAGTGGATCGACCACCCACGTGATTCCCTCCTTCAAACATTCCGCATTCGGGCTCAACTCCTCACCCACGATCGCCGTTGCCGGGTGCTCTCGAAGTAGCGACTCGGCAACGATCTGTTCACAGTCGCGGTCCACCTGTGTGACAAAATCGCTGGTGCCCTTCTCTCCCCAAAATGACGGATCAGAAGGTCTTTCTACGGATCTAATATGTTGAGCGGCGAGTTCCGCCGCCCTAACTGCAGATTCGAGGAGTTCTTTGTGTTGGTGCACCTTGCGACCCCCTACACCTGCTCATAGCTTGGTTCCATGACACGAGTGTTTTCAGGAATTCAACCGTCCGGCGAACTGCATCTCGGCAACTACCTCGGTGCAGTCAAGAACTGGGTCAGAATGCAGCACGAGTATGAGTGCTTCATCTGTATTGTCGACTACCACGCCATCACGCAGCCGTACGAGATCGACGCGCTCCAAGAGCGAACGATCCAGATGGCAGTGGGTTTATTGTCGGCCGGCATAGACCCGGCACAGACAGCGTTGTTCGTTCAATCTCACGTACAGGAGCACACTGAACTGGCGTGGGTGTTCACAACTGTGACACCGGTAGGTGAGCTCGAACGCATGACTCAATTTAAGGACAAATCTCGCAGGCAGGAAAGCGTGCCCGCCGGCATTCTCAACTACCCCGTGTTGCAGGCGGCTGACGTTCTGATATACAAGGCTGATCTCGTACCGGTCGGCGAGGATCAGACGCAACACGTAGAACTGATGCGCGAGATCGCGCGAAAATGGAATGCGCGGTACGCAGACGGGTTCTTTCCCGAACCGCAAGTCGAGTTGACCAAAGCGGGGCGCATCCTCGGGCTCGATGGCCAGGCAAAGATGTCAAAGAGCCTAGGTAACACCATCGGCATATTGGACGAACCGGAGGAGATCTGGGACCGACTGCGACCCGCAGTCACAGACCCCGCTCGAGTGAAGAAATCCGACCCCGGTACACCGGAGCTATGCAACATATATGCTCTCCACGGTCACTTCTCTTCAACGGACGAAATCAATTTCGCTGCCGCCCAGTGCAGGGCTGCCGGATGGGGCTGCATCGAATGCAAACGCGTTCTCGCAGACAATATTGCTAACAGCTTCGCTCCAATGCGGCAACGAGCGGCTGAGCTGAAGGCTGATCCCGAAGGTGTCCGGCGCGTACTCAGAGACGGAGCGGAACGGGCTAGCGCCGTGGCACGTGACACCATGTCGGGTGTCAGAGCGGCGATGGGGTTTGTTGCTGCGGAGCCGGACGCTAAACCTACCTAGTGCCGCGCAAGAAGGCGTTAGTAGACCTGGCGTCGGTGCACTCCGCCTGGTCCATTCCAGCTGCATGCCTCGAGGCGATTGGGAAGGCGTTTGGTCCCAACTGGGACGTGTGTGCAATCGATTCATCCGATTTGAGAACCACCACTCGATCCGCATCTTCATCAGGATCTGAACACGTGTATCGAGGAGTCGAGGTCTACTTTGGTTGGAGTGTGTCCCGCAGAGTTGTTGCTGATTCGAAGGGCACACTGAAGTGGGCACACACGGGTGCTGCAGGCGTGGGCGGTAGCATGACTGAACAGCTGCGTGGCTCTGGGGCGGTGGTCACCAATTCGCGGGGAATACACGCTGAGCCTATGTCCGATTGGGTGATCGCCGCGATTGGGTTCTGTGCACGCGGTTTCCACACAGCGGTTGCAGCACAGAGGGAACATGCATGGGCGAGGAAATCACTCGCATCGGCAAGCGGCGGGTTGACCGAGTTCTCTTCACTGCGAGTTGGCGTGGTCGGGTTGGGTGGCATAGGCAGGGCAGTCGCACGGAAATGTTGTGCACTCGGAATGGCGGTGAGGGCTGTTCGTCGTCGGATCTCCGCATCGGATTGCACCGAAGTGGTGTGGGTCGGCGGTCCGGACAGATTGCTGGAATTGGCTGCAGAAAGTGATGTACTGGTATTGACGGTGCCTCACACTGCTGCCACTGCAAATCTCATCGACGACACGATAATGCAGGCACTACCGCATGGGGCCTTCTTGTTGAACGTTTCGCGCGGTGGGATTTTGGATGAGCAGGCGTTGCTCAAACACCTGAGAAGCGGACATATTCGTGCCTGTGTGCTGGATGTGTTTGCGTCAGAGCCGTTGGACGAAGGGCATCCGTTTTGGGATGAACGGAGTGTTTTGATCACCCCGCATGTAAGCGCTGTGACTGATCGGTTTTGGGAGCGAGAGATCGACCTGATCGTTGGCAACATTGAACGATACTTAGAAGGTGACTGTCTCAGAAACGTCGTGAACCTCGAGGTCGGGTACTAGCATGGAGAACATCATCAAGGCGGCAGTTGAACGTGGTGCGTCGGACCTGCATATCAAGGCAGGGGACGTGTTTCGCGCTCGGATCGACGGTGAATTGAAGCCTCTAACAAAACAACGCCTGACGCCGGAACAGACAAAGTCCATTGCTTTGAAGCTGATCCCGACCGATGAAGACCGCAAACTCATCGATAAGATCAAGGACTACGACTGTTCATGGGGCTCTCCGGGTATCGGCCGGTTTCGCGTGAA
>CAYTDU010000101.1:0-11549 GCA_964436395.1 uncultured Gemmatimonadaceae bacterium
TTCTCAAATTCCAAATCGTATCTCCTTATACTTATACATGAATGCCTCTGCAAAACTGCAGGCCGGCCACCGCAAGCCTATTCGAGGGTCGGATACACTATCTTGCCCTCGAGTTGAGCGGTGGGGACAGGTGGCGTTCTGGAGACGGTGCGGTAACTGCGATCGTTGGTATGAGGTCAACGTGCGCGATAAAACCCCGGAGGAGCGACGTGCAGCCATTCGTGCACTTTGAGGTCTACAACACGTGGACACGGATATTGAGGGCAGATCCTTGGATTTTGTCGGTGATGGACATCGAGGCACGCTATCCGACTGAGATAGCTCGAGCGAAAGAGCGCGGATTCCGGCCACCGGAAGAGAATTCCGACCCGAAGGGCAAGTGGGACGGCTACATTCGATTGCTCAAGCAACCGAGGAACGACGGTCCCTATTTCCCGACTGGTCTCCTGCCTCTCATGCAACACGTCTGCGAGAAGATGCACTACAGGGTCTTTGTGGATGAGAAGCGCGAGCGCACACAGGAAGGTGTTCCAGAATTTCCAGCCATCCCATTGCGCGATTACCAAGAGGCGGCTGTCGAGGCCGGCGTCAGTGTGGGTCGTGGCGTTTTTGATTTGCCACCAAGAGCCGGAAAAACGCGATTAGCATGTGAGCTACACCGCCGGCTCGCGCTCAAGACGTTGTGGGTCGCACCGACTGACCGCATCGTCCAGCAAACCGCCGGTGTCATCGAAGGCTTCTTTGGGAAGCACTACGTCGTGCACCTGGTTGGCGGCTCGGCTGAGGCTCAGGCCGGAGCGATGCACAAGAACATCATTGTCTGCACAGCGGCGACGGTATCACTGCTCACCGACGAGCTGCTCCAGACCCGCGAGATGCTGGTCGTTGACGAGTGGCACCATGGCGCGGCTAAGACCTACCAGCGATTGTTCAAGAGTTGCGACCATATCTTCTTTCGGTTTGGAATGACCGGCACGTTCTTTCGCTCGGGCGACGACGAGCTGGCGATGCGCGGGTTGCTGAGCAACACCATCTACAAAGTCTCAAGCGAGGAGCTACTCAGACGCGGATACCTCGTGCCCACGCGCGTGTTGTTCGTGCCCGTGCCAGCGCACCCGAAAGTTCGCGGTGCTGGGCAGAAGTTCAACGGCGGGTTCGGTAAGGCGGGCATCCACGAACACAAGGCTCGCAATCAGCTCGTGACCTACGCGGCGTCACAGCTTGCGCGCATCGGTCGCAAGGTGCTCGTGCTCGTGGGGACGAAGCGCCAGGGTCGCGAGGTGCGCTCGATGCTCGAGATGTTCATCCCATCCGATCCTCGAGCTGAGTTCCGCGCGGTCGAGTTCTTGAGCACCGACACACCGCGCTCAGTCCAGAATCGGATTCTGGAATCGTATCTCCAGAACCAAGAGGTGAAGGTGCTCATCGGCACGTCGTTGCTCGGTGAAGGTGTCGACCTTCCAGAAGTCGATGCCCTCGTGTACGCGCGAGGAGAGAAGGCCGAGGTCACACTGACGCAGAGTGCCTATCGCGTGTGCACGGCGGTTCCTGGAAAGCGCGACGCCATCATCGTTGACTTCGCTGACCGGCATCATCGCAAGCTGCTCGCGCACAGTTTGGAACGGCTCGACGTGTACTACAAAGAGCCGACGTTCTTCGTGCAGGTGGTCGACGACCTGCACAATCTCACGGCGTGGCTCGATAGCGCTGCGCCTCAGTCGCAACAGAGGAGTGCATGACGATGGAAAACCCAGAGGTGATCACAAAGCAGCTTGAGCTGGTGCGTGGAGGAGTGTGCGATAGCAACGGTGATTTCTTCACGCTCGAGGCGCTCCAGAAAGCAGTCGCGTCGTTTGGATCGGACCCGAAGCCCATCACGAAAAAGTTTTCTGGAAAGACGGAAGACATCCAAGGCTTCCTCGATTCTGTCGAGGTCGTTGACCAGTCGATCATGGCCGACGTTCGCATCTTCTCGTCAACTCCAGAGGGAGCAAAGGTCAAAGACGATTGGGAGCTGGGAATGGCCGGGCGCGTTGGCAGCGGTGACGTTGAAGTCGAAGCGCTCGAGCCGATGACGCGGACCATCAACAACTTCGAGATCATTGGTGCTTCGATGCTCGAGCCAGGCAGCAAGGTGAAGTGATGGGATGCAAAACGATTGTGATGGGCGATGGTGTGACTGTTATCGCGTGCTCGAGAGGGCAATCCAGAAAGACATGCAAGTGTGGACGGCCGGCGACTCTGCTCTGTGACTTTCCTCTTTCTGGAAGCAAGGCGGGGCCGCACGTGTGACATGCCGATCTGCAGTCGATGCGCGAAGCGTGTTGGTCCGAATCGGGACTACTGCCCAGCGCACGCGCGGTTGAGTGAAGAAAAACGCTCGAGCGAGTGAGCATTTTTGGCGTCTCGAGCATTGGTATGATTGAGAAGGGGATGCTGCGAACGTCGTTGGACGGATTTGGACGGTCGTGGTATCAATTTGACTTGTGAACACGTGCTAGTGAGCGCACGTGGGTTTGAGAGAGCCCGGCCGAGGAAAGGTTCCCCTTTCTGTGACCTCGGCCGGGCTAATCTTTGGAGGAATCCCCTATGGCTGAAAGACCTCTCGCTGTAGAAACTGAAATCGTCAAAGGTATGAGCGCGGTGGAACGCTCCGAAGCTCGCTTGCGGGTGGCGATGAAAAGTCGAGACCATCTGAAACGTTGGGTGGTTGAGAGCGGTCGGTCGTGGCTCATTTTCGACGCGGTCGAGCTGATAGATTCGTTGCCCCCAGACCCACCTTTCCCGGCTGAGGGAGAGCCCGAGGAGATTGGAGCGCTTGAGCTTCTGATACAATTTATCGCGTGCTACCGTGACCACCGTGCATGTATTCCGAGCACGACTGGTGAGATGATTCAACAGAAAGATCCCGGTACTGGGAAAATTAGCGAGACTCCCAAGACCAAGCCAGAGACGCTCGAGGTCGTCGAGCTGGATCGGCTCATTCGGTGGGCCATTGGTCAGATCACCGAGAAAGATCCCGAGTGGTCGTTGGACCGGAGCCCGATGTGAATCAGCCCTCGTTCTCTATGATGCAGCCTTGTCGCTGTAGCGCGAGTAACGAGCCGCATTACCACGTTGACCTTTTCACGATCATTCCTTGGGCGCGGTTTCAAGCGTCAATGGAGGAGTATTTCGAGCGCGAGGGAATCTCACGAACCTCGTGCTCTGAGCAACCGATAATCAGAAGGGGAACAAAGGATGAGCCAACAAGCTGAGAAACTGCTCGCACGTTACAACGAATTTCGACGGAAGACGAACGGCTATCAGGAAGCCAAAACCAGCAAACCCTACCTCAGAGACCTCGTCGCAAAACCAAAGAATGGACCTGACAGATTGAAACAACTCGACGCGCTGGCGATGTGGTGTGCTCAAGAGGGTATCGATCCCGAGCGTTGGATCTACACCATGTTCGTTTCGTATCGTTGGATGCACGCGCCACCCTTTCAGAACCTCATTCCCAAAAACAAAAAGACCTCCAAGACTTACGCGCTCTACTTCAAGGCTCGAGAGACGCCCGAGTATGACCGGGTTGTTCGGCAGAGAGTGGAGGCGAAGCAAATGCAGAGTGGAGTTGTCTTCGACCCCAACCGAGACTTCAGTGCGACTGCCGAGCACCTCAAACGTCGCTACCTCTCTGAGGGAAGACCTGACGAGTGCATGGAGAACATGGACGAGACGCTGGGTTTCCATCCTAAGAGCATTGCGTGCGTGCGCTGTCCGATGCAGACGCACTGCATGAACGCGCTGCAACAACGAGTGAGCTTCAACATTTTTGCGCTTCGTCGCGGGGAAATCACAGCCGAGCAGGCGTATTCTTTAGGACTGTTCGATGAATCCAGGTAGCTCCCAAACTGAGGGGCAGCTACCATTCGGCGTGGACTTCCAAAAGAGCCTGTTGAGGTTGCTACTCGAAGATGACAGCTTCGCGCACGCAGTCGTGCCGTATCTGCAGCCCCATTATTTTGCCAACGAGATCATCGGTTGGTGTTTCGGTGTGGCCTCGCGTTATCGTGAGCAGTACGGCGGGATGCCGAGCGCGCAAGTGTTGCTCCAAGAAACCACGAAGGTCGACCAACGAATCCGGCCGGCGTATCAAGCACTCGTCGAACAGCTCGGCCAGGCGCAGCTCAAAGACGAGCAGTACATGCGTGACGCGGTGCTCGACTTCGTGAAGCGCAACATCTTCGTGCGCTCCTACCAGGAATGTCGTCAGCTCTACAACGCGGGCAAGGTCGAGGAAGCCTACGACCGTATGATGGAGCGGATGCACCAGATCGTGCACACGACCTGGGAGCCAGTCGATGAGGGGTGGTTCTACGATGAGCTACCCAGACGGCACATGACGCGCATTCGTGGCGACGTGCTCGATGATGCAATCACCACGGGGTTGCGGTGGCTTGATCACATTCTCGGAGGTGGGCTCCACATTGGTGAGCTGGGCATCTGGGTTGCTGACGCCAAAGGCGGCAAGAGTACGATGCTCGTGAACCACGGTATTGCAGCGACGCGCATCCAACAGAAGAAGGTCGCCCATTTCGTTTTCGAGGGCTCGAGGAAACAGACCGAAGCGCGCTACGACGCTGGCGTCATGGAGGAGCTGTACCATGTCGTTAAGAACGGTAACATCGACGGCGCCAGGTACGCTCGAGAGTGGCAACGCTATCAGCACTACAAGGGATTGCTCTGGATTCGAGGCTTCACTGAGAGGTGGGATTATTCCATCGTTGATATCCATGAGGAGTTGAAGCGTTTGAAGCGCCAGCGTGGATGGGAGCCTGACCTCGTCATCGTTGACTACGGTGATTTGCTCAGAGGGCGCGACAAGGTCTACCCCAACGAGACCGAGAAGCAAAAAGCCGCGTTCCGTGACATGAAGTCGCTGGCCAATCGTGGTTACGGTGTTTGGACTGCGAGCCAGGCGAGGCGGCCAGAGAAGGGCCGCGAGAATGTCGTTCATTTCATTCACGCTCGAGAGATTGCTGACTGCTACGATAAAGTGCGTGTGGCCGACTTCCTCGGGTCCATCAATTCTACTGTTGAGGAGCGGGCCGCGTTTATGGCCCGATTGCTCGCCGAGATGTATCGGGATAATGAGGCGAACAGCTCGTTGCTCGTGCGTGCAGATTTTAGTCGTATGATCATTCGGGAAGAAGGCGGGCTCGTTTCGCCCTCGATGACCGAGACTCAGTCGACGCAACAGCTTGGTGAGCGTCGTCAACAGCATGTGCGGATATGAGTGACTTGCTCGAGTACGCGTTGCAGCGTTTCGATTTGCTTGGTTATGTTCAGCATCACGGCGGCGAGTTTATGAAGCAAGATGAGTGGTTGCTCTATTGTCCGAAGTGCGGGAAGCAAAAGCTCACGGTGAACCTGCAGAAGAAGGCGTGGCATTGTTGGCACTGCCAGCAATACCGGTCGGTGAATGGCAAATGGGAGGTGGTCGACGGTGCCGGCGGGCTCATCGACCTGGTGCAGCTTCTCCAGAATTGTTCCAGAAAGCAGGCGGTCGATGTCATCCTGTCGGCCGCGTTCATGCGTCCAGACGATTTGCAGACTTTGCAGCGTGAAGACTTCCTTGTGGAGCTTGCAGAGTTTGAACGTGAGGCCGTAGAAATCCCAGCGCCACACGGGGCTCAAGCGATAGACGGTGATTTGCCGTACCTCTGGAAGCGTGCTATCACGCCTGACGATGTTCGACAGTTTGGTCTCTATTGGTGCGACAACGGACGGTATGCGAATCGTCTCGTGTTTCCTGTTTGGGAGAACGGTCGACACGTTTACTTTCAAGCTCGAGCGATGTGGGAGCCAGTTTCTGGCGACAAGAGTTTTCGTAAAGCACTCAATCCGCCGTCGATGCCAGGTGCGGTCGTTAGCACGGAGGTTTTGATGAACCTCGACGTGGCTAGAAACTATCCGCGCGTGGTCGTGACCGAAGGCCCAATGGATTGCTTACGAGCTGGACCGGAGGCGGTGTGCACGTTCGGCAAGGCGATCAGCGGCACTCAGATTTTCAAACTCGTGCGCGCGGGAGTGCGAGCGCTCGATTTGATGTGGGACGCTGATGCAAAAGATACGATGATCGCGACGGCGAAGACATTGGTGAGTTACTTCGATTTGCGGTTGGTGTTTCTCCCGCGAGGAGACCCGGCCGACTTCACGCGCGAACAGCTCTACCAGTTTAGACATGCTGGTCAGCGTTTGGACGACTACCGGTTGGTGATGCTTTGAATAGGAGAAGAGCGTGAGTGAGAAAACAAAGACGACCGTGACGTTGCCACAGCCATTGCTCGAGCAGGTCAGTGATCTGTCTGATCGGTTGGGCATCGGACGCAACGCAGTGGTGTGTTTGGGATGTGTATTGGCCGTGGTGAAGCTTAGCCCTCTTGTTGGAGCTGGAAGACGCCGAGCAGCGATGCTTCAAGACATTCGTAGAGTTTTCCAGAAAATGATGGATGAGGCGGGAAATTAGGCGTGAAATCAGTTAGTTTCATAATCACAAAAGTTTTTGGGAAAGATTGGAGGAAAAAGGTTGCGTTTTACGGCTATTCGCCGTATAACGCGTCGGTTTCTTAATAAAAACAAGTATATGCTCACACACAGAAGGGGAAATCAATGCAAAAAATTAGCGATCTCATGGATTTCGCGTCGGTGGCGCGAGAGGTGGCCAACACTATGCTCCCGCCGCGAGAAATCGACGGGCTCGGCTATGGCCGCGACGATTATGCGGCCGACTTCGCGTGGTGCGGTGCAGAAGCTCGAGAACAATTCTGCAATCGGTATGGCTTCTGTACTCCGGCTGAGCGACGTTACGTTGCCAAGTCGATCTGGAACGCGGCGAAGATGGCGCGACGAAAACAGGTGCGCCATGGACGATTGTTTGTTCAGCTCGAGACCATTCCAGAACCGGTCGATGACTTCGAGGCGCGAATGGAAGCGCGTGACCTCGTTCGTAGGCTCGAGGAGCGTCTCAGTCATCAAGACTTCGAGATGCTCACGAGAGTGTCAGTTTTCGGTGGTATTGCAGCCGCGTGGAATCCAGAAGAAGACGAGTGCTGCGAGAAGACGTTTCGGGGCCGCGTGCGCTTGGCAAAAGCACGTGCCAGAGAGGCGGCGGTCGATTTTTGATTTTTTGTTTCCAGAAAATCCGCGCTCGAGCATTGGTATCAGTGAGGAGTGATGAGCGAGTTCGTTGAGAGAAAGGCGCTTGAGCGTCGGGCCGACGCTCTCGGTATCCCGTGGACGTTTTCAACGCCTGATGCGGATCTCGCTGCATTCGTTGACGAGCGAGAGAGGAGATTGGATGTGACAACAGGGCAGGCCGAGTTGAGAGACGGTGTGCTCTACATCGACGGATTGCGACAGCCCGATGATTGTTTCGGTGTCTATTGGGCGGCTGTCGGCGATGAAAAGTGCATGAAGTGTATATTCAAAGACTACTGCCTCGAGAAGTTCGTTCAGACCACATTGCCCAAGGCGAAGAAGAGAGCGAAGACGCGGCCGGGGCTGGTGAAGGCACTTGGGCTTCCAGAAGAAGCGGTGGACCTGGCGCTCCAGAAAATGGTGATGCTCGAGCGGCAAGCGCAACAACCGGCGCCGCCAAAAGTAGAACCTTTGCCGGCTGAAGAACCAACAAAGAAAAAGAAGCCGCCCAAGCAAACGGTTGAGCAGCCAAAGAAGAAACGCCGCCCTCCCAAGGCCGGAGCTTCTGTGAAACGTGCCTCGGCTCCGGCAAGTATGACGACGGTGAAATCTGCGAGGTCTGCCAAGGCACAGGGCGGCCAGCACCAGGACGACGAAGCGAAGATGCTCAAACGGTGGCTTCGTGAGCGTCGCAAGAACAAGTCCATCGGCAAGCTCATCCCCGACATGCTTCTTAGGAAGACGTGGAAGGGCGTCGAGTACGAAACCAAAGTCAGCCAGGGCTACTACCTCTACAACGGCATGAAGTACGCGACGCTCTACGCGGTCACTGGCGAGATCACTGGCTGGCGCGAGTATCCGAAACAGATGGTGGATGGCAAGCGACCCGAGGGCACGCGCCGAATGTCAGCGTGGAGCCCATCGCGTTTCTGGGAGTTGCCGAAGCTTGTTGACCAGCTCGGAAAGGCTGTGTGAGTTGGTCGTTCAGCAATCAGTGTTCTCGACCGTTGAGTCGACCGACCCAACGAAGCGAGTCATCACAGATAGTGAGTCGTTTGGGAGGCTGATACGTTTTTTGGAATCCAGAAAGGTACTTGTGTTCGACTACGAGACGAGCGGGCTCGCTTGGTATCGTCACGCCGAGGCTGTTGGCGTTGGTCTCGGCTCGTGGGACGATCAGGGGCGATTCTGGGCGGCCTACGTGCCATGGGGGCATCGGACTGGCGAGCAACAGCTCGACCGGTCGATTGTCGTGCCGGCGTTGCTCGGGTTGTTGAAGAATCCCAACACGCTCAAAGCGGCGCATAACATCAAATTCGAGGATCATTTCACGCGAAAATTGGGTGGTGTTGTAGCTGGCCCACGTTACGACACGATGGTTGCGGCTCGGTTGTTCGACGAGAATCGCGACATCAACCTCGAGTACCGAGCAGCATCCGACCTCAGATCAGAGACGGCCTTCGATCAGAAGCGGATGGTCGAGCGAGAGATTGGTCAGCTCGCTCACCAGAATCGTATGAAAGTGAAGGCGTACAAGAACAAGTATGGCTACAGCGAGCTGAGCATCCATCGGTGTGGCATCTACGGATGTACCGATGTGCATCATTGCGGCGGTTTGTTCGCGCATTACGAACGATGGGGGTTGTCGTCTCGTTACCCGCGTATCTGGCCGACCGAAATGGCGCTCACCGAAGTGCTTTGCGACATGGAGCAAGTCGGGTTGCCAGTTGATGTGGCCTACCTGCAAGAGCTGCAGCACACGCTCCAAGCTGAGTTGGAACGCATCGAATCGAAGCTCAACGAGATTCTCGGTATGAAGTTTGACCCATCGAAAGACGAGATGGTGAAGTGGTTGCTTGAACACCAGGGCATTGTCGTCACGAAGCGAACGCGAAGGGGAGACAAAGCGCTTGATGCCGAAGTGCTTAACGCTGTGGTGAATGTGCACCCAGCGTTTCAGCTCATTTTAGATTGGCGCGAGGCCGAGAAGCTCCGCAACACGTACACGGCGAGCATCCTCGACAAGACCGACGACAAGGGAATCGTTCACGGCGACCTTCAACAGGTGGGCACGAATTGTATGCCTGCGGGTGAGTTGGTTCTTACAAATAGAGGCTATGTACCAGTTGAGGATGTGCAAGTGGGCGATCAAGTTATTGGACACAAAGGCTTTGCTCGTGAGGTGGTGCAATCTGGATTAGCCGGAGTCTCGGAAACCTGGAAGGTTACGTTATCGAATGGTTTGGTTTTGCGTACAACTGGGAATCATTCGTACAAATGCGCTATTGGGTGGTGCCCTGCTCAGGATCTGAAACCGAATGAGAGGGTTGTCGTTCATTCGGATGCCGAGAAGTGGCAAAAGATTAGCGATTGGCCCGATTTCAGTGTGAGTTCCTGGGGGCGCGTGCGCAATGACAAGACACATCATATTTTGAAACAACGACCGAAAGGAAAATGGGGACACCTCCAGGTTCAATTGTATCGGAATGGTGCGCAAACTCGGAAGGATGGCGACCGCAAAGACTTTGCGGTTCATCGATTGGTCGCTCAAGCGTTTTCTCGTGGATGTGGGCCACAAGTTCGTCATTTGAGTGGCTATGCTTGGGAGAATACGGAGGGAAATTTGCGATGGGGTACATCATTGGAGAATAGTCGTGATGCAAAAATTCACGGCATGTTGTTGCGACGATACAGTAGGCAGTCGAAGCTCAACGACAATTCAGTACGAATTATTCGGAACACACCTTTTGTACGGGCCGAGCCTCGGGTTGGGCGTATTGGCTCTGATCGTGAGTTAGCTTCGCGCTTTGGCGTGAGTCGCGAGTTGGTTCGGGATGTGCGTCTTTGGAAGTGCTGGGGTCCAGATATTACTGGGCAACGTCAAACTAAATTCAAGACTGCCACTGTAGTGGCAATCGAGCTAGAACCCGAGCGCGTGCCTGTTTACGGGCTCACAGTCGCAGAAGATCATTCGCACGTGACTGGTGGCGTTGTGACTCACAACACTGGTAGGTTGAGTTGTAAGGCTCCCAATTACCACAACATGCCTGCAGAGTCAGAAAAGCGGGCGTTGGCTGCCACTGGGAAGAAACTCGAAGACGGAGGGCTCGATCCCTGGTCGATTCGCCGGGGCTTCCCAGTGCGCAACGCCCAGACCCCTCGGCTCTTTCTGGACTACAGTCAAATCGAATTGCGTGTGCTCGCGTGGTACTCGCGTGACCCTGTGATGATGAGCGCTTATCTCAATGGCGAAGATATCCACAAGCGCACAGCGGTCGAGGTGTTTGGGGAGTACGACAAGGCGACACGGCGCAAGGCCAAGGTCATCAACTTCGGGTTGTGTGTGGCCGAAGGTCAACTCGTTTTGACGGACCACGGATTGATCCCTATTGAGGATGTCATGTGTTGGCATAAAGTATGGGATGGTGTAGATTGGGTGGTGCATGACGGCGTGGTTTGTCGTGGTGTGCACGAAGTCATAACGTATGATGGTGTTACGGCGACACCGGAGCATGAGGTTTACACAGAAGATGGTCAAAGGTCGAAAATCGGGTGCCTTGCATCCAGCTTGGATTCCAGACGACTTGCTGTTGGTGCAGTTGGGGAAACTCCAATTAGGTACGTTGCGTTTGACCAAGCGCATCAGCATGGTGCCGGTTGGCGCCACGCGGACAGCGAAAGCTGTAGAAGTTGCGTGTGTTGTTTGTCGGAAAAAGAAGTGGGTGTTGGTGTCGAATCTTCGCGCACGACGCACGAAAAATTGTGTTTGTCAGCGAGGAAAGTATGCAGGAGATCCACGAGTGAAGACTCTTGGGGCTCGTTACGACGCGATGATTCAGAGATGTTACCGCGATACGCACGTTTCATCGCACCGATACAAAGGGCGTGGAATCAAAGTTTTGTTCAAATCGCGCGAACACTTTGTCCGTTGGGCGTTGAGGCGTTGGCCGGATTCGGATTTCAAGGGTTTGGTTTTCGACCGGAAGGACAACGATGGTCATTACGAGCCGCGCAATCTTCGGCTTACGACATATTCGGAGAATCTCAAAAACACAACCGATACCAAGGTAGGTCGAAAGTCTACGACATCCTGAACGCTGGACCTCGGCGTCGATTCACGGTCGAAGGAAAGATTGTTTCCAACAGCTACTGCCTCACCGACCAAGGCTTTGCACGCCAGGCTCAGATTCCGCTCGAGGATGCGACTCGTTTTCTGGATACGTTTTTCCAGAAATTTGCCGGCATCCGTCAGTTCAGATTCCAGTTTTGGTCAGCGATTCGACAGAACCCTGAGCATTCGTTTAACAACTTGTTTGGACGCACGCGCCGTTTGCCTGACATTGTTGCTCCAGAAAAGTGGATTTGCT
>CAYTDU010000102.1:0-11500 GCA_964436395.1 uncultured Gemmatimonadaceae bacterium
CGGGTTCAAGAAGTTCCTGGGCGACTGGGCTTTCAAACACCCGAAGCCTTGGGACTTCTTCAACACGTTCAACACTGTGAGCAACCAAGATCTCAGCTGGTTCTGGCGAGCCTGGTACCATGAAGACTGGACGTTAGACCAAGCAGTAGCTGATGTGGTTCAGGAACACACTCTGGCAACGATCGTGGTCGAAGACAGAGGCCTGGTTCCAATGCCGGTTCGGCTTACGATAACGCTCGAGAGTGGGCGAGTGCTCGAGCGGGAGATTCCGGCCGAGTCATGGCTTCATGGAGAGACCAGGGTCGAACTTTCGGTGCCCGTCAGATCGCCGGTTACGCACGTGGAGATCGATGCGACAGGTGCTTTTCCGGATATCGACAGGAGCAACAATGTGTGGGAGCGGGGCGACTGACACCGCGCGTCGCAGCGTGGCTCGGCCGCCCTTCCCCTGTTTGCTAGAGTATCTCCAGCAACTCCACGTCGAACACCAGAGTCGCACCGCCGGGGATCACCCCTCCGGCGCCGCTGGCACCGTAGCCCAACTCCGGCGGGATGACCAGTTTGCGTTGGCCGCCCACGCGCATACCTGCAACACCTTCGTCCCACCCAGCGATTACGGCACCCAGTCCCAGGCGAAACTCGAACGGCTGCCCACGATCGACGCTGCTGTCGAACTTGGTGCCGTCTTTCAACCAACCGGTATAGTGAACAGACACCGAGTCACCCGCTTGTGCCTCGTCACCGGTTCCCACCACCAGGTCTTGATACATCAGGCCCGATGCCGTTTCTGTCATCGCGTCCAATTCTACCCCCAATTCCGGTGCGAAGCTGTCGTCCCCGCATCCGCTTGAACCCAGCGCCAGTGCTGCGCCGAGTGCTAATGAAATTGTTGTTCTTCTAATCATTGCCATGTCGCCTTTTTTTGCCAACTTGACCAGCCTGGTCCACTGCTGCACAATCCCCGTCGCACATCTCTCCACCACATCGCGGGGTGTTGAATCATGCTTCAATCCAAGCTGCTATTCGTTGCGTCCTCCGTTGCCGTATTGTCTGCGCCGAGTCCGCTTGTTGCCCAGGCTCCCCCTGGGACGGACATCTACCTCGTCGAGATGAACTCCAGCAACGGCGAACTCAGGTTCGGCGCAGTAACCAATGTCACGGACAGGGACGGATATGACAACCAGCCGTCTTTCCTCCCCGACGGAAGCGCCATCCTGTACACGTCGAATCGCGGCGACCAGACAGACATCTACAGGTACAACATAGGGATTCGGTCAACCAGCGCCGTGACTCGAACGAGCCTCGAGAGCGAATACTCGCCAACGGTTACGCCGCACGGAAACACGTTCACGGTAATCCGTGTGGAAGCGGACTCAACCCAGCGACTGTGGGAATTCGACCTCGACGGCGGCAACCCGGAGGTGGTCCTCCCGGGAATTGCCCCAGTCGGGTACCAGGCGTGGGGCAATGCATTCACACTGGGGATCTTCGTACTGGGTTCGCCCGCGACTTTCCAGATGGCAGATACAAGGACAGGAGTCGGCGAAATAGTTGCGTACAACGTGGGTCGCTCGATTCACAAAATCCCCAACCGCCACAAGATCAGCTTCACTCATCGTGTGCCAGAGTTTTGGATCAAAGAAATCGATATCGACTCGCGAGCAGTCCGACCCCTGGTACGGTTGATGGACAGTGAATTCTACGCGTGGACACCGGATGGCTCAGTGATAACCGGATCGGGATCTAAATTGTTCCGATGGCGTTATGTGGGCGGATCTGAATGGGAAGAGGTGGCCGATTTTGGGAATTCGGGAGTCGAAAACATATCTCGAATCTCGGTGAGCCCGCACGGCGACTGGATAGCGATTGTTGGGACGCGGAAGTAGAAAGGGGGGCGGGAGATGCTGGAAACCCCTCTCGCACCTCCTGCCGCATTGACGGCACCCGTCCCTACCAGACAGTTTCAATCGGATCGACACGTGAAGCAAACAACCAGCTAGGAGAACAATTGTCCCACGAACCACGAGTACTGCTTGGCCCGGGGCCCAGCAACATCCATCCTCGAGTTTTCCAGGCTATGATCAGCCCTATACTGGGCTACCTGGATCCCGTTTTCCTCGAGGCCATGGACGATACCATGGCGCGATTGAGATATCTCTTCCAGACCGAAAACGAGTTCGCGATCACGCTACCGGCATCCGGCATGGGTGCGATGGAAGCCGCTGTCTGCAACGTGGTGGAGCCCGGCGACAAGATCATCGTCGGTATCCACGGTTTCTTCGGACAACGCATGGCTCACATTGTGGAGCGGCACGGTGGTACAGCCATAAGGGTAGAAGTCGATTTCGGCCAAGTCGTGAAACCACAGCAGATTACGGAAGCTCTCGGCGCCAATCCCGACGCCAAAATGGTGGGTGTAGTGCACGGCGAGACCTCGGCCGGCATCGGACAACCACTTGAGGAAATCGGAAAGATCGTGCGGGATGCGAACAAGCTCTTCCTCGTGGACACCGTCTGTTCTATGGCCGGGGCCCACATCCCAGTGGACGACTACCTGATCGACATTTGCTACACCGGCGGCCAAAAGTGCGTGGGAGGGCCCGCCGGCATCTCTGCGATAACAGTGAACGATCGGGGGTGGGACGTCATCAATGCCAGGCAGAAGGAAACCGACACCTGGTATCTGGACCTCACGCTCATCAAGAAGTATTGGGGCACCGAACGTGTGTATCACCACACGGCACCCGGCCCAATGGTCTTTGCGCTCAAAGAGGCGTTGACCCTCATCCAAGAAGAGGGACTCGAGAACCGAGTGGCTCGCCACAAGAAGGTAGGAGACATGCTGCACCAAGGGCTCACAGACCTTGGACTCGAGCTTTTCGGCGATCCCGCGAATCGACTCTCGATGCTCACATGCGTTCTGATCCCCGACGGCGTTGAGGACGCTCCCACAAGGAAGCGGCTCCTGACCGAGTACGGGATCGAGATTGCGGGAGGATTCGGGCCTCTCGCCGGCAAGGCTTGGCGAATCGGCCTCATGGGATACAGCGCTGCCGAACGAAACGTACGCTACCTTTTGGGAGCGCTCGAAAAGATACTTAACGGATAGGTCAAACAGTCTTTGCCGCGGAATTACGCGGGTGAACGCGGAGGATGTTGATGATTGCCACCGCACGCAACATCACATGAACCTCAGCGAACGTCCGCGTGATTCCGCGTCCATCCGCGGCTCAATACACTCACAACTCAGAATTGCGGTCGGTTTTCGATTTTCCCAACCACCGGAGGATCGGGAAGGTCGAGAACCGATTGCATTTTGAGGATAGCAGAAGCTTGGCACAAATTGAGGGCTATCTCAGTATTATCAATAGTATGATGCAGACGACTGGCACCCGTCCTGGATATGTTTGCCTCTTTTGCAGAGGGCAACTCGGCAGCAACGAACTCGTCGAACACTGCACCGCCGGCCGGCGCCTTGCGTTCGACTCCGAAAAGGGCCGCCTCTGGATTGTCTGTCCCGAGTGCGGCGGATGGAACCTCGCTCCCCTCGACGATCGTTGGGAAGCAATCGAAGAATGCGAGCGTCTGTTCAACGGTACAGCAATTCGCGTCTGCACCGAAAACATAGGCTTGGCGGTGGTCTACGGCTCCCTCGACCTCATCCGAATTGGCAAACCTTTCCGTCAAGAGCTGGCAGTATGGCGGTACGCAGATGAGTTGAGGTGCCGTCGCCGACGCGCGCTCCTCAGGGTCGGAGCCCAGGCAGCAGACAACTACGGATGGATGATTGGTGCCGGAGGCCTCGTCGGCGCCGGCCTTGCACTCTTGGTGGGCGCACCGGTGGCGATAGGTTTTGGAATGGTGGCAGGTGCCGGTACCGAAGAGTTGTGGCGCGAGATCGGTCCCGAGCGTATCGAGAAGCTGCTAGGCAGAATTATCGCCAAGGTACGCATCAACTCGCTCGACTTCTCATTTGTGCGAACCGGACACGTGCCGGACGTTCGTCTCAACGACGTAAACAAGGATTGGAGACTTGAACTGCCGCATTCGGTGGGTTGGGAAGGGTATACCGGCGAACAAGCGATACACGTTATGGGCCTAGTTCTCCCCGTTGCGAACGGTTTTGGCGCCTCACAGAGTCAGGTCGTGGAAGCGGTAAAGGAGCTAGACAAAGTCGGAGATGCGAGAGCGTACTTCGATACTGTCGCAAAACGGATTCGGAAATCAGATTTGAAGGAAAAGGGCATCGGTCAGTATCCGATGCCCACACGTCTTGCCCTCGAGATGGCCGCTCATGAAGAAACCGAGCGACAAGCTCTACAGGGCCGACTCAAATGGTTGGAGCGCCGCTGGCGTGAGGCGGAGGAAATCGCCGAGATAGCCGACAACCTTTTCACTATGCCGGCTATCGACAACCGCCTCAACGGCCGCCGCATTCAGGACTAAACTACCTAAAACTCAATACTCCCAAGTCTCGCCCGGCTCGACCACCTTTACATCCACTCCTTCGGGAGTGAACCCGGAGATATCCGACACCAGCAATGGCCACGTGCCATAGTGTATCGGTACTGCGACTTTGGGTTTGATCATTTCGGCGGCCATTGCACCGAGTTCAGGCCCCATGGTGAAACGGTCCCCAACGGGGATGAAGGCCACGTCGGGCTTGTAGATCTCGCCCATCAACCTCATGTCGCCGAACAAGCCGGTGTCGCCCAAGTGGTAGATGGTGACACCGCCCATATTCACGACCGCGCCGGTTGGCATACCCATATACTGCCCATCAAACGACGATGAGTGGAACGCCGGCGTGAACGCTACCCATCCGAAATCGCCATTGATCTTCCCTCCGGGGTTACCCGGCTCCGCCTTGCATCCTAACCCTTCAACATACTCCGCGATCTCGTTGGGGGCGTACACTGTGGCGTCGTTTGCCTTTGCTATGTCTACCGTATCACCCAGATGATCACCATGCCCGTGTGTGACCACTATGGCCTGACAGCAGATCTCATTAGCCGCCTTGGTGGCCACTGGATTGCCGGTGAGGAAAGGGTCGATGGCGAGGCATGTGGTGCCGTCGTCGATCAAGAAACCTGCATGTCCGAGAAAAGTGAAAGTAACAGCCATCAGTTCAACTCCCGCGACTTCGCGCCCGTTGTGTAATCAGCCAATAACAAAAACTTCGGAAGCAGTACCGCCTTCCACTATCGCAAACCTGTGTTTTCAAGCGATCAAAGGCAAGTGTTAACCCCTTGCCCGGATCGGTAGTACATAACATGCTTAGGCCGTGATGAATCTGCTAAGCAACCGCGACTTGCTGGCTCGGCTGATTGGGTTCGATTCAACCAGCCCGAACAGCAACAGACCGATCGCCGACTTCATCTGCGATTACTTGGATCTTCCCGGCGTAACGATCCAGCGCCAGGCTTCGCCGGACAACGAGAAGCTCAACCTCATCATACGCGTGGGCCCGCCGGATGTCACTGATGGAAGAGGGCTCGTGCTGTCCGGACACATGGACACGGTGCCGGCTGATGAGCCCGAGTGGAAGACCGACCCATTCACATTGACCGAAGCCGACGGGCATTACTACGGCCGGGGTGTGTGTGACATGAAGGGATTCCTCGCGCTAGCGATGAACACCGCTGCTTCCGTTCGGGAGGGCGATCTACAGAGCCCCCTCGTTCTGGTCTTCACTTACGATGAGGAAGTAGGAATACTGGGTGGAAGGCACCTCGCTCAAGCTCTCGAGGGCCGCAGTGGATTACCTACCGCAGCCATCATCGGAGAACCCACATCCTTGCAGGTCGTTCGAATGCACAAGGGGTTCGTGAGTTTCAGAGTCGTTCTCCGTGGCAAGAGCGCCCACAGCGGATATCCGCATCTCGGGATCAACGCGATAGAACCTGCCGGGCCGTTGATACATGCATTGAAAGACTTTCGCCTCAACCTGGAGTCCGAGTCGTCCCCAAATGCGGAGTACTTCCCGGACGTCCCTTTTGCAGCGTTGAATGTCGGCACCATACACGGTGGATCGGCGCCGAATATCGTACCTGACCGGTGTGAAATTGCATGCAGCCTGCGAACAATGCCGGGGTCAGAAACCCAGCCGATGATCGGACGGCTTCGTGATGTGGTCACGGGAGTGCTGGCAGATTGGGATTTCGAATTCGTGGTGACCAACGAGACTCCTCCCCTGTTCTTGAGCGAAGAATCCAAAATCTACCAGATGCTTACTCGGCATTTAGGCCAAACCGCTACCCACAGCGCATCATACGCCACTGATGCGGGATGGCTTCAAACATTGGGAATGGACTGCGCGGTGTTCGGGCCGGGCAGTATCGAGGTAGCTCACAGACCAAACGAATCAATACCGGTAGGAGAGTTGACCGAATGCGAGGCTGTCGTTGAACGGGCAATCGACGAGTTCTGTCGCAGTACTTCGTAGCACTCCAACCGCACTCACCGAAACCGAACCAGGCAACGTGAACTGAGGATCCGAGAACCATGAGTGGGCAACTGATTGAATGCGTTCCGAATTTCAGTGAAGGAAACGACCTCACCATCATCAAACAGATCACCGACGAGATAGAGGCAGTCGAGGGTGTGAAACTCCTTGATGTCGATCCCGGCAAGGCCACCAATAGAACAGTGGTCACATTCGTCGGGCCTCCCGACGAAGTTCTCGACGCCGCCGTTAAAGCTGTGCGGAAAGCATCTGAACTGATCGACATGAGCAAACATCATGGCGAACATCCGCGCTTCGGAGCCACAGACGTGTGCCCGCTCGTTCCCGTTGCAAACATCACCATGGAAGAGACCGTCCAGTACGCGCGCAAGCTCGCACAGCGAATCGGGGAAGAACTCAACATCACCGTATTCTGCTACGAGAACGCTGCGCTGAAAGACGAACGAAAGAACCTTGCGACGGTCCGCGAGGGAGAATACGAAGCGCTGAAAGAGCGCCTGGCGATGCCGGAGTGGAAACCGGATTTCGGACCCGACAAATTCAATCCCAAGTCGGGCGCGACTGCGGTCGGCGCACGCGACTTTCTGGTCGCCTACAACGTCAACCTCAACACGACTTCTACGCGGCGGGCCAACGCAATCGCGTTCGATGTACGTGAGAAAGGCCGCATCAAGAGAAAAGGGAACCCCCTCACCGGTGAGATTGTGAGAGATGACAGCGGGAACCCCGTTTGGCAGCCCGGCACCCTCAAAGCGGTCAAGGCTATCGGTTGGTTCATCGAAGAATATGGTGTGGCTCAAATATCGATGAACCTCACCAACATCAGCGTAACACCGGTACACATCGCGTTCGACGAAGTCTTCAACAAGGCGAATGCGAGAGGAGTACGAGTTACCGGATCAGAGTTGGTCGGATTGATTCCCCTCCAAGCTATGCTCGATGCCGGCAAATACTTCTTGCGCAAGCAGAAGCGCTCGACAGGGATATCGGACCGAGAAATCATCAAAATCGCAATCAAGTCTTTGAGCCTCGACGACCTGTATCCATTCAAACCAGAAGAAAAGATCATCGAGTACGCGATCGCAGGTGAAAAGCAGGCGCGGTTGGCAGATATGACGATCGAAGGATTCGTGGAGGAGACCGCATCCGAATCTGCCGCGCCCGGAGGCGGTTCCATTTCCGCCGCCGCAGGCGCAATGGGAGCCGCGCTTGGGACAATGGTTGCCAACCTCTCCTCCCACAAACGCGGTTGGGACGAGCGCTGGGAGGAGTTCTCCGATTGGGCGGAGCGTGGAAAGAAGTATCATGACGAACTCCTATGCCTCATTGACGAGGACACGAACGCCTTCAACGAGGTAATGACTGCATTTGGCCTACCACAGGGGAACGAGGCCGAAAAAGCAGCAAAGGAGCAGGCCATCGAGAACGCAACGAAAGCCGCTGTCGACGTTCCCTTCCGAGTCATGGAAGTGGCTCTCGAATCTATGGAAGTCATCAAGGCGATGGCGGAGTTTGGCAACCCGAACTCGGTGTCGGACGCCGGTGTGGGAGCTTTGTGCGCGCGAACGGCGGTCATGGGTGCGTACCTCAACGTGCGAATCAATACGCCCGACCTCAAGGATCGTGAGTTCGCAGATGACAGGATTGCGAGAGGAAAGGAAATTCAGGATAGGGCGATTAGTATGGAGCAGGAGATTCTCTCAATCGTCGAACCCAAACTGTAAATGATAAACCTCGGGGGTAAGATGCTTCGCCTTCACATAACATCGCTGACCGTATTCTTGCTTCTATGCGCAGCCTCTGAGAGTACGGCGCAGGCAAGACACAGACATGATGGTTTCTGGATTGGGTTTGGTGTCGGCGGAGGAGTGAACACCTCGGATAACGTGGAAGATGGTAAGCGGGGCGGCGGCGCGTTGTATGTGCGGCTTGGAGGCACGTTGTCTCAGAAATGGCTTCTCGGCGGTGAAATCAGCGTATGGGGCAGGCAGGAAGACACGATCCTCGGTGACAACTCAGTATCACTGACTCGGAGCAACGCCACATTCACGGCGATGTTCTTTCCAAGCAACAACGGAGGCTTTTTCCTCAAGGGCGGGATCGGCGGCGCGAACGTCGAGTTGCAGGCCGGAGGCGTGAAAGTATCAGAGCAAGGGGTTGGAACGACGCTCGGGTTGGGTTACGACATTAGGCTCGGTAGGAACTTGTACCTGACCCCTAATCTCGATGTGCTGATACAATCCTTCGAGACGTCGAATGAAACCACGACCAACTCGTTATTGTTGCTCACTATTGGTTTGACCTGGCATTGACGAACAGGTGAATCGCCGACCGGGGGATACTCACTGAAGTTTCACGAGGATTTGGTCGTAAGACCCGGGCAGCAAGTCTCCCGACGGGGACAGTATTTCGGGACTGCCCCGCTCCGCCAAGATGTTTGCCACTGCCCTGCCCGTAGCTCGCTTGCCAAAGTGCCATTCTCTCAGGGAGCCCGGCAGGTAGCCGAGCAGAGTGTTCGACACTTCTTGAATGTCCTCCACCGTGCCGGTGCCTTTAGCCTCGACCTCGATCTCGTGATGCCTGACGTCACCAGCCTGAAGAAAATACACGACTGAATCGATAACCAACTCAGCAACAATCAAACTTGCAGCTCTGTCCGGGGACACATCACGGGGGCGTCGCACGGTGCTCCGTATCTGGTCTGCAACGAATCCCATTCGCGAAACAATCGTTTCCGGGTCTTCCCACTCGCGTGCTGGATCAGGCAAGTCGAGCAGCACGCCGAGCTCTGCTAGATGGTCAACGATTTCCCCCATTCCCTCCCGCGACCATTCCAACTCGGTCTCATCTCTACGTAATCCGCCTCCTGCCACTCGCGCTGCTCTACCCTTCAAAGTGATCAGCTGTTCTCCATCAACGGACCTCAGCCGCAAGCCGCAGCCCCTGGAGCGAAGCTCGCCTCCCGGTAGTTCCAGATACACGTCTCGAATTGCTTTCTCTGGCCGCGGTGTGAAAACGAACCGGCCGATTCGTGTCAGATTCGCAACCTCCCGTACAATCGAGTCGGGTGTTTCAGCACAAATGGCCAAAGTCGTTTCGATCTCCACTTTTCTCAAGGGTCACCCTCTATCCACTAATTGGGATCAGCAGGTCTTTTATCCAAGTTGCGCGCCGCAGATGCCAACCAAACGAAAGACGCCGTCGGTACCGAACTACCGACGGCGTCTTGGTCACCTCCGCAGCCCGGCACGATGCCCAAGCGGCATCAGCCGGCGCACACGAGAGTGTACGATTCGGTCCGGGTCAGTTGCCCCCGTGGCGATCGCTTGCCCACGCCAGGCTGCGGCCGGTTTCTAGACTAGACAATGGATCACCTCCTTTGTTGAGTTATTGCCTCGGGCTGAACACTTCAAAGTCAACCTGTATTGCAAAAGATGCCGCGAGCACCGGGTTTTTGGTAGTCACGGCAACCTACAAGCTATTCAATTCCTTGTACTCCCAGAAATGCTCTCAGGAAATACTCCGCCGGTCACCGCCGCCCCGTCTGTCAGCCTCCCGACGCCAATCGTCGGCCCTCCGATCAAACCCGGCACGCTGCCCAACCGGTAGGGACACCTTTTCGACACGACGATCGGCAACCCGCCGTTCTTCTCCAACACGCCTACTTGATTGTCTTCGCTCGCTAACGCGCCGTTCTAAATATATCGGCTGAGGCATCCTTCTCTCCTCACAACACGCAATTTCGCGCCGGGCATCCCACGGCTGTCCTTCAGTTTCAACCTAAACCAATTGTCGCGATGGTCAATCCCGACCACGTGCCGGGCTCTAAGCTTGTCTCCGCGCGCGCCTTCTTTCGCCGTTCACGCGCCTGTCTCCACCCCTTCTCCGTTCATTCGAGCGTCGGTCACTCATCGAGCGGCGTTCTTCCGCTCGCGCCACACGCGCCACCCTCCTATCATCGACACCGCTTCGTCGATCATCACAGGTGCGCCTCTTTTCTAATACTCTTCTCTGCGATGTTCGATCCCTGCTAAACGTTGGGATACCCCGTGCCCATCGTTCTATAGACCTACTTTGCAGCCATGTCGCAACGAGCAGTTCTGTTTCGGACAGGTCACTCGAACACTGGGATCGGTGTTCTGCTTCGACCTCAGAATCCTCTGAGGCTGGATCATGATATTCGAATCCAATTTTCGCCCGCAACCTCGACATTGAACACCTGATATCTGCAGCAGACAAGCCCTCGGTCACCTTCTCGAGCAACTGAACCAGAGGGGAATCGGAGACCAGGAGTGCCTGGAGAGAGTCTTCGACCTGCCGGTCGACGAGCCGGCAGCGCCATTGGGTTTCGACGCGGTTTTCCTCGAGCAATTGCCTGGAAAAAAGTCCGAAGAACTCTACCGCATCCGTGAGAGGATCAACCGACAGACGGACCGAATCGAAAGCTCGATGGCCAGCAGACATTCCCGTGTGTGCATCGTATGCATCGTAGCAGTCGCCGTCAGTAGAAATCAAAAAACGAAACCCGGCTCGCTGAGCTTTCGGCAACAGATGTTTGATTGTCGCCTGGTCGTGGTAGTGTTCTCCCAGGCCTCTGAGTTCCATTAGAAAGCACGGAGCCCCTGATACAAATACGGCGAGTCCAGAGTCTCTATCCTGTCCATCGAGCATATAGTCGAACCGAACGTTTTTGCCGTCAGCTGAATTCCAGCCGAGCGCTTCGAGGATTGGAACGACTAGCTGCGACCTAACACAGTCGACGTGATCCAGGAATCGCTCCTCGTCAGGTACGAGAGCAATACGTGTGCGGTGGATCTGCGCCTGGATCCGTGAGAGGGTTCGCTCCAGTTCAGTCGTCATCGAGGTCTCCGTTGGCTCATTCGCTACCGAATCCTCTACAGAAACGTGCGTTCGGGCTTCGAAACCGCAAATGCGCGCCCCAACTATAAGACACACAAGGCTTTACGCCAAGCATATTTCGGTTTTCAAGTTCTCACTGCGGGGCTGCGCGAGCGCGGCGATAATATCCAGCTC
>CAYTDU010000103.1:0-11445 GCA_964436395.1 uncultured Gemmatimonadaceae bacterium
TTGAGGGCAGCATAAGATCGACTTTTTTCGTAGTCCCATACAAGAACCTGGATGGGGAGGAATTCGGTGATCAGTACTCGAAAGGCAGGGCGACCCGCTATGACGTCGAAGACATTGGACCACAGCTCTCAGCACTAGTTGCCAAGGGATGTGAGATTGGGCTCCACGGTATCAACGCATGGAATGACACCGATATGGCTGAATCGGAACGCGAGCGCATCCAGGAAGCCGCGTATTCGACGGTGGCTGGGGTTCGCAGTCACTGGCTATTCTGGTCGGAGCGCACCCCTGAAGTACTAGAAGATGCGGGTTTTTCATATGACAGCAGTTTTGGTTACAACGAGACTGTGGGATATCGTGCTGGTACCTGCCAGGTTTTTCAGCCCCTAAATGCTGAAAAGCTACTCGAACTGCCCCTTCATGTCCAGGACACGGCATTGTTTTCATCCGGGCGGATGGGACTGTCGCAACATGACGGAATTGAGAAGATCGATGAGTTGCTTCGTTGGATTCGGCAGGGGCGTGGAGTAACCACGGTGAATTGGCATCTGCGAAGCATCGGTCCGGAGCGGCAGTGGGACAAAGCATTTAAACACCTTCTACAACTTGCCGACGATCCTCGTGTTTGGGTTGCTTCAGCGCAAGATGTGGTACAGTGGTTCGCTTCACGGCGATTGGTGCAATTTGGTGAAATTGATCTTGATACGGGAAGATCTCTTGTGAGTTCCAAGGGAACCGAGACCACTCCCCGTATCGCAGTACGTTTGTACAACCATCACGGTACCGCAACATCCGAAGCTGAGCACGTTTCATTATCGGAAAGAAGTCGCACTGCCGGATAATCGGTACTGAATTAGAATATCATGGCCAGAGTTTGTATGGTTGCCTATTCCGAATACGTATCCGACGCTCGCATCAGGCGTGAAGCCGAATCGCTTGCGAAGAGAGGGGATAGTGTCGATATTGTGTGTCTTCCTCATGAACATGGTACGACCAGAACGACGTTGAACGGGGTACATATAATACCTCTGAATATTCGAAGGTATCGCGGTTCGAGTAGCCTGCGATACCTCTGCAGCTATTTCACGTTTTTCTGGCGAGCTCTTTTATGTGTTTCGTGGAGGCATCTGCGGTTACACTACGATCTCGTGCAGGTGCACACGATGCCGGATTTTATGGTATTCACGGCCATATTGCCACGCCTGACAGGTGCTGGAGTGATTCTGGACGTACATGACCTCATGCCGGAGCTGTACATGTCGAAGTTCAAGCTGAACCGCGAGCACCGGCTTATAAAGGCAATTACAACAATGGAGCGGGCTAGCGTCGGCTTTGCTCACAGGGCTATTGCCGTGCACCAGCCTCATCTGGATGCTCTGGTCGCTCACGGCAATTCTATGGATCACTTCGAGATCTTACTAAACACTCCTGATCCATCCGTGTTTGGATCTCGGATCAGTCGATGCGCCGGCAACAGCTTCAAACTTGTTTATCATGGTACAATCTCGCGTCGCCACGGCTTGGAAATGGCGTTGCGCGCGACTGCCTTGGCGCGTAGGTATATCCCCACCATCAAGTTTTCTATTATCGGGGATGGAGACGATCTGGATCGGCTGATGAACCTTGCTGTAGATTTAGGACTTGACGGGTCAGTCGAGTTTAGCAGAGGATCCGTACCCGTCCACGAGTTGCCCGATCTCCTTACGGACGCAGATCTTGGGATTGTCCCTCTAAAGAAAGACAGCTTCACCCAGTACATGTTGCCGGTCAAGCTCATGGAGTATGTAGCCTTAGGGATACCGGCTGTAGTCACGCGTACCGGGACAATCGATCATTACTTTGATGATTCTATGGTCGAGTATATTAGCGGTGAAAGCGCCGACGAGCTCGCGGAGACTATTGTACGCCTTTACAGGGCACCGAAACGCCGTGAAGAGATGGCTCGTTGTGCAGATGAGTTCACAAAGTTTAATAACTGGTCGAAACAGAAGCTCGTATACTACCGGCTCGTGGATTCGCTCGCACCTTCAGAAATTCACGCAAGTAACCGGAGGCATTTGGTTTCTAGAAGAGGTTTCAGAATACGCGAACGTCGAAGCGAGATATCAGGCAGAGCAGTACAACAATCGGAGGATGAAAGTGGCAGATAACATTGTTGTGATCGGTCTTGGAGAGATCGGACGACCGTTATTCGACATCATCAGAACGGAATATACAGCGGTCGGTGTGGATCTGGACCCGGTGGATATAGACGGGCGATGCAGGATCATGCACGTGTGTTTTCCGTACGAGTCGGTTCAGTTTATTGACGAAAGTAAGCGCTACATCAGCAAGTATAGACCCGCGCTCACGATCATCAACAGCACCGTGGCGCCGGGGACGACACGGGCAGTTGAGCAGGGAACGGGCGCGCGTGTGGTACACAGTCCGATTAGGGGCAAGCACTGGAAGATGCATGAGGAGTTGCTTCACTACGTAAAATTCATCGGAGGCACCGACCCTGAAGCCTGTCGGGAAGCTCAGAACCACTTTCAGAGTCTTGGAATGAAGACTCGTCTACTATCTTCTCCAGAGGCTACGGAGATCGCTAAGCTATCAGAGACCACGTACTTCGGTCTCCTTATTACCTGGGCTCAGGAGGTGGAGCGTTATTGTGATCAGCTGGGATGTGATTATGACGAGGTTGTTGGCATCTATGAAGACATCGGATTCTTCCCGCCTGTAAAATACACTCCTGGGATAATCGGCGGGCACTGTGTAATGCCCAATATTGATATCCTGCAAGCCGTGTTTGATTCTGATCTGTTGGAAGCGATCCGAAATTCCAACGACTGCAAAGCAGTTCGAGAAGCAGAGCAGAACGAGCGGCTCGCACCCACAGGCCGAGCCGGTACCGAACGGGCGGGATGAGCCAATACGATAAAGCTAGTACAGAAAGTAACCGATGTTAGTCTACGCGCTTATAACTCCCGCTCGCAATGAGGAATCGACTGTGGAAAAAACCATTCGGTCGGTTACTGCCCAGACAGTATTACCTATTCGTTGGATAATAGTAAGCGACGGGTCCACCGACCGTACAGATGATATTGTGAAAGGCTACTGTTCCCGTTTTAGCTGGATGAGGCTCTTGCGGCGGCCGGAGCACGGAGACCGGCAATTCGCCGCAAAAGTTGTGGCCTTCAACGCAGGTTTCGATGCACTTCAGGGTGTAGAGTACGATATAATCGGGAATCTGGACGCAGATATCAGCTTTGGTGCTGACTATTTCGAATTCCTATTAAATAGGTTTGCTGAAGATCCGTCGCTGGGAGTTTGTGGGACACCCTTTGTGGAAGAGGGGGTAACATACGACTACCGGTTCACGAATATTGAGCATGTATCGGGGGCATGTCAGTTGTTCAGACGGGATTGCTTTGAACAGATAGGCGGTTATATACCCATTGAAAATGGTGGAATTGACTGGACTGCTGTCACGACAGCACGGATGAAAGGATGGCGTACAAGAACGTTCACCGAACGTGTCTGCCATCACCACCGGAAAATCGGAACGGGCGGTGGAAGTTCCCTGGGCGCCTGGTTCAGGCACGGGCGGAAAGACTACTTTCTAGGCGGACATCCCATATGGCAGTTGTTTCGCGCAGCGTATCAGATGAAGCGCAGGCCCTACGGAGTCGGCGGCTTCCTTCTCCTACTGGGGTACATCTGGGGCTGGCTGAGTCACACCGCAAGGCCGATCTCTCCTGAGCTGATGGACTTCCACAGAGGAGAGCAGATGGGCAGGCTTAAGGCGCTGTTGTTCAAGCCCGGTGCAAGGTGAGAGAAGGCAGGTCGCAGCGTGATGTACAGAGACGAACGACAGCGTATCCTTGAAAGCGCGAAGAAAGTCGAGCGATGGGTTGAGGACCACGACTATAAAGGCTACGAACCTTTTGACGGTCTTTCATCGTTTCTGCGGCCCCTGACCTTCGGTAGTCTGTTTCTCGACCGGGTCCTGGTGCAGGTGGTCAGGCAGAGCCCGATCAATCTGCGTCCGCTGCTTGGCATCAAGCCGCTTGAATCCACCATTGGGCGAGGCTACATGGCCTGGGGGTACTTAGCGATGCTCCGCGCAACCGGAGACAGGGAGTACGAACGCAAGGCCAGACACTGCCTCGATTGGCTGATTGAGAACAAGTCACCGGGGTACGAAGAGTCCTGCTGGGGAAAGCACTTCGATTTCGCCAGTCGTGCAGGAAGATATGCGCAGTTCGAGCCTGTCACGGTCTGGACGAGCTTGATCGGCATGGCCTTCCTGGAGGGCTACGAAACCCTCGGGGATGAGAGCTATCTTGCGGTTGCGCAAAGCATCTGCCGGTGGATCGTGGGTCTAGCCAGAACCGAGACCGGAGCGGGGACGTGCCTCAGCTACACTGGATCGGGTCCGCCCAGCTCGATCCACAACCACAGTATGCTGGCAGCGGCGATGCTGGCGCGTACGGCGAAACACGTGCCGAACCGAGACTTCCTGGCACTGGCGCGGAGCGTGATGCGCTACACCTGCTCGCGGCAGCTTCCCAGTGGAGCGTGGTACTACGGCGAAGAGCCGATGTATCACTGGATCGATAACTTCCACACAGGTTACAACCTGGACAGCCTGAAGTGCTACCTCGAATGCACCGGGGAGACAGAATTTGCCGAAGCTCTGAGGTGCGGGTTCAAATTCTATGTCGAAAACTTCTTCGAGGATGCCGGCAGGCCAAAGTACTATCACGACCGTAGCTATCCTGTGGACATACAGTGCATATCCCAGTCGATCGACACGTTGACGAATTCTGCGGATCGCGAGGCTTCTACATTGCATTTGGCCGTGAAAGTTGCCCGCTGGGCGATTGCGAACATGGGGGATCCAGGAGGCTTCTTCTACTACCGCCAATACCCGTTGGTCACGGCAAAGACCCCGATGCTGCACTGGGCACAGGCTACGATGTACAGGGCCTTGGCCTTTCTCGGAACGAAACTCGAATCGGTGGGCATAGGTACAGAGACTTGAGTATCCCAAATTCCGGGCGATGAAAAGGGAAAGAGCGAGGTTGCGTCCGATGAATCGGATGGACTAGGAGTTTGCAGTGACACGATCCAACTTTGAGATTTGCGTAAAGGGGAGACGTTTGAGAGTGCCCGCTCTTGATGTTGCGGGCTATCCAATAATCGTCAAAGGTAAGTTCGTAAGAATCGCTTCGCTTTTCGACGAGTATTGGTTAGAAAAGCGTTTCCTGCCCGATCCGATTGCGATGGTGGAACAAATTGAGAGCCAACCGCGCAAACCGGACCTGTTCACATTTGCGGAGCGGGTTCCGCAAACGGCCCCCCGGTACGGCTTTCCTATCGAATGGGAGAACTACGCTGTGATGCAACTCCAGTCCTACGATGAATGGTTGGGGCAAGGGATCACCTCCTCCGCCAGAAGAAACGTGGCGGCGAGTGTGAAACGCGGTGTAACCGTCAGAGTTTCCAGTTTCGACGAGGCGTACATTCGGGGAATTATGGCGATCTACAATGAGTCACCGATCCGGCAGGGGCGCAGGTTCTGGCACTACGGCAAGGACTACGCCGACGTTCGTGACGAAAACGGGACCTATTCGGACCGTAGTACATACCTCGCTGCGTATTTTCAGGATCAGATGATTGGATACTGCAAGGTCGTTTGGGACGAAGATTGTGCGGCAATCATGCAGCTTCTGTCCATGATCAACCACTACGACAAGCGGCCCAACAACGCACTGATAGCGGCAGCGGTGAGAGAATGCTGCTCAAGAAGGATACACTATTTAGTATATGAACACTTCATATATGGGAACAACGTGAACAGTTCGCTCACAAAATTCAAACGTGCCAATGGATTTTTTCGAATGGACGTCCCGCGCTACCTTGTTCCGCTTACCCGGAAGGGCCGACTGGCGTTGTGGATTGGTTTGCACAGAAATCCCAAGGACAGGCTTCCACCCGGCCTGAGATCGTGGCTGGTTGAAGTGCGGTCCAAGTGGCACAGAGCGGTAGGGGTGAGGAAGCGGAATGGTGGGCGGAACACGCCGGTTTGTTGATCGACGGGGCGGCTACGAGTGCCCGGAATAGTCGGCATCGTCGAGAAGGGCGGTGGAGTTGGCAGGTACGCCAGCCTGGATAACGCCGTCACCGTGCAGAGAATGCTTTCGGTGATGCGATACGAGTCCTTTTATGAAAGCGGGCACCTCAGTTGCGACGAGCTCGGACTCAGTGCGGGTTGGGTCGGGCCTCGTGGATCATCACCCTGTCACGTACTGAATGGACAAGATAACATTTCGGCCTGGGTCTCAGGACAACCCTACACCGACCGGTGCCCCGGGACGGCACAGGCCGCAGACCCTTGCCGGGACATTCTCGACAGCTACTTACGCGTGGGCGGGGCTTTTCTGTCGGAAATCCGTGGACCCTGTTCTGGCATGCTCTTCGACCGGAAGCGTGAGCAGGGCTTCATTTTCAACGACCGCTTCGGAGTGGAGAGGCTGTTCTTGTTCGAGGACGATATTAAGATTATTTTTGCATCGGAAGCGAAAGCCATACTATCGATCGTTCCGGAAACGCGCGGTTTCGATATCTGGGGGTTAGGTGAATTTCTCGCCTGTGGCTGTACGCTTGGCGAACACTCCCTCTTCCACAAGATCAAAGTGCTTCCCTGCGGAGAAGCGCTTTATCTTGGAGGGGGGAAGCCACTTCGGATCCATAGCTATTGTGATCGAGAAGCGTGGGAGCTGTCGGAGCCACTCCCGCGGACCGAGTTTCTGCGTAGGTTCTGCGGGGAGCTGAAAGATATCGTGTCCGGGTTCTCGAAGGCGCCCCCTGGGGCTGCTGTTTCCTTGACGGGGGGATTGGATTCGCGGATGATTGTGGCTTGTCTGTCGACCCAGGAAGAGACAGTGCCGTGCTACACCTTCGGCAGCATGTATCGGGACACGTACGACGTTCGGGCAGCGAGAGAGGTGGCGAGGCGGTGCCGGCAGCCGCATAAGGTGCTCGTTCTGGGTGAGGAATTCC
Source organism: uncultured Gemmatimonadaceae bacterium (assembly GCA_964436395.1). Lineage (GTDB taxonomy): Bacteria > Gemmatimonadota > Gemmatimonadetes > Gemmatimonadales > GWC2-71-9 > JBDGYW01. The sequence goes on from CAYTDU010000103.1 coordinate 7,051, forward strand.
TATCGGGATTTGGGAGGTATCTGAACAAGGCCGTGCTGGTTTCGGACGGCTATCTGGGATTCTCCGGAGCGGCCGAGCTGTATCTGAACACTATGGCAAGGGAAGTGGCGCCACTGCGCATCACCGGAAACTTCGGAGGAGAACTTCTGCGCGGATTTCGTGCGTTTCGATGTTCGATCCCGAAAGGGGGTTTCATGCTGCCGGAGTTGCTTGGTTATGTGACACAGGCGACCGCGTTGTGTTTTGACTTTCAACAGATGCACCCGGTTTCGTTCACGCTCTTCGTGCAGGCGCCGTCTGGCTACGGGCGCTACGCGATCGAGCGGTCTCAAGTCACTCCTTTCTCTCCGTTCCTCGACAAGAATCTGGTGGAGTTGGCCTATCGCAAGCCTGCCTCCGGTTGTTACGCCACGGATGCGTCGGTTTCCGTAGTCAAAGAGTGCTGTCCGGACCTGTTGAGTATACCTACCGATCGCGGTCTACTTGGAACAGAAATGACCGCCGTACGAACAGCGCGTCGAGTCTATCGGGAAGCCGTGTTCAAACTTGAGTACTGGAGCGGCCACGGGATGCCTGACTGGCTGTCAAGTATAGCAGCGTCTCCCTGTGGGTTGTTGGGGGACCTTCTGTTCCGAGGAAAGCACAAGTTCCAGCATTTTCGGAGTTGGCTGCGGGCACAACTGGCACAGCAGGTTAGAGAGATTGTTCATGACACTCCTCGCGGTGCACTGGCAGACCTCCTCGACTTTCCCCGTGTCCGCGCAATGATGGACGAGCACATTCAGGGTAGGAGGAACTACACACAGGAAATCGACATGATAGTGACACTGATTCTGGCAGAGCAGATTCTCCTACGACAACGGACAAGGATGAACCAGCGAAACGATCAGTTCGGTTGATGCATGTTCTTACACAAGGAATCGTTTACTCAGGTCGGGGCATCCGGCTACGCGTTCCTGTGTCCGGTTACAATTTTGTCGTCGCCTGTGTTTGCTGCAGACACATTTGTTATACCGCTGACAGGCGACGTTTTCCTTTCCATGCTGGGTTTCGTGTAACACGTTAATTTGAAAGGAATTACGCGACTCAAGTGGGATGATCCATTGTGGCCCGCTTCTTGCTTAGTGAGGAGAGTGGCTACTCAGGAGTACGATCGAAGGGGGTTGATCATGCGCAAGTGGAAAACGGTTTTGAGTGGGGTAATCGTGATAGGCGGCTTGTTCATCGCTCGAACAGGTTACACTGTGACCATACCCGCGCAATCTGCGGCGCGGGGCGATGTGCAGTCGGCGGTCAACTCGGCTGTGAGCGGTGATATCGTTCTGGTTCCAGCTGGGACCGCCACCTGGACAGAAGCGGTTACCATTCCAAGTACCAAGAAGATTACATTGCAGGGTGCGGGGATGGGAGTGACCAAGATCAACAGGAGTCCTCAAGGGACTGCTGTTGATCTATTGATGTCGGGCTCACGGCTGACCGGCTTTTCGTTCACTGAGGGCGTAATTGTGGTTGATGGCGATGGCTGGCGAATCGATCACTGTGAGCTGGTCTTCGCTGCTTTCACTTCGGGAATACGGGTCAGTGGTTCAAGAGAAGATCAACATCCGGTAGGGGTGATAGATCGCTGTGTGTGTACCAACATGCGCGTGAGTGTACATGGGTGGAACGGCTTGCTGGCCCACAAGATCTGGGCTCAGCCCCTCGCTCTCGGGACGAACAACGCGGTCTTCGTGGAAGACAACATCTTCACCGGTACGGTGCACTCGAACGCCATGGACGGGAATTATGGCTGCCGATATGTCTTCCGCTACAACACACTGAACGACATCTACGTAGAGGCCCACTCGGTACAGGGCACACACCGAGCTGCGAGAAGCTGGGAGATCTACCACAATACGTTCAATCAGGCAAACCGCGCAATGTGGGTGCCTATGCTGTTGCGTGGTGGTACCGGCGTTGTCTTTGATAACACGTTGACTGGCTCATGGTCACTGCCGGCCATAGCGATAGACAACGTCCGCAGCTACGACGCGCGGGGAGACGGGGGCCTGGCTGACGGCACGTCCCCCTGGGATGGAAACACTGAACCGATAGAGGTATACCGAGGTTACCCGGCTCGTGACCAGATTGGCCGTTCGACCGATCAGTGGGTATGGACCTCAATCAACCCCTATCCGCCGCAGGCTCACGAGCCAGCCTACTGCTGGAACAACAAGCTGGGATCCAACGACGTTGTGTTCTACGTGCATAACGGTCCCGATGTCGAGAGACACATCCAGCCGAACAGGGACTACTACGACAACGTGCAGAAACCGGGCTACAGTCCGTATGCGTATCCTCACCCATTGGTTGTAGAGTGGGATGGAGTCGGTATCGGTGGAATCCCGAGTACACCCACCGGTTTGCACATAGCGAACTGAGATACGATCAATCGTCCAGACAAGTAAGTGAGCGACGAATTCTCACGAAGTAGCGGCTGGGCGCAGGGTTATGTGAACTTCACCCTTCTAGTTGCGGCGCGTGACGGCTTGCGGCCGAGTAGAGTTGGTCACAGGGCCTCCCTTCCCTGCCTATAGGTCGGTGGCGGTCATGCAGTAGGTTGCCGTATCGGCTTGCGCTTAGGCCCACATAGCCTACGATTGGGTTTCCGGTTTCTTGGCCTATTGGGTGCGTGCACGTGTCGTACAGATAGTTCATTCGGTGATAAACGCGGCAATCTTGGCCTAATGGGGTGATCCTTGGTCTAGGACAAGAACGCGCTTGACCTATCTTGACCTACAACATGCTGTGGTTTGGGACATCTGGCCTCAGGTGACTGCGCCTGCGGATTGTCCTCTGTGATTCGCTGGGGAGGTACGACTTGGCGGCTGTTTTTGGCCGCACTGGCTATGTGTGTCCCCACAAGGAGACGAAAGTGAGTTGCCTGATCTCCTGCTTTTACCGTGTGAGAGACCGGTTGCGTCGAGAAGGAATTCGTCGCTTCGCGGTCAGGCGTTTCGTGAAGTCCGTGTCGCAGCCGTATGTCTCCTTCTCATTTGACGATTTTCCGAGTACCGCCGTTGAGAATGGGGCGCCCTTACTCGAGAAGTACGGCGCCCGGGGCACCTTCTTTGTATCCATGGGTCTGCTTGACACGGAGAGCCCGGTTGGTAGGATAGCTACGATAGATCAGCTGAGGAGCTTGGTTAGAGACGGCCATGAGATTGGATGCCACACCTACGACCACCAGGACGCCCGCTTCGCCGACAGGGCAGTCTTTGTAAGGTCGCTAGTAGAGAATCGATCGGCATTCAGGACTGCGTTCCCGTCACTGGACCTCAGAGTGTTTGCATATCCTCTGGACGGGCCGAACCTGAGCATCAAACTGATCACGGGACAGCGTTTTCTGTGTTGCAGGGGCGGGGAACAGACTTTCAACGGGCGCGTTATGGATCTGAACCTGTTGAATGCATTTTTCCTCGACTGGCGTAGCCGTGACGACCCGAGTCTAGTTGAGTGGGTAATCGACCAGAGCGTGGCCGCTAATGGGTGGCTCATATTCGCGTGCCACGATGTGGCAGAAGAGCCGTCTCAGTATGGATGTATGCCGAACGTGTTCGAATCCGTTGTCCGTTATGTCACCAAAGTAGGAGCACGGATTCGTCCTATCGGAGAGGTATGCCGTGAACTGGGCGTAGGGGAAGAGCAGCGGAGGAAGACAATCCAAGAATTCTAGCATAGGACCAGTAGATCATCGGTCTCTCGCATCGGTTTTGAGGCTCCGATGAAACGCTCAATTCCGTTGCGGGGCTGAAGCGTTGGTGCGGTCCGGCAATCTGTAGTCCGTGAGCAATGCGGGAGGGGAGCTTCAGGAGCTACGGCGATTGCACTCGGCGACGTAGCGGAAGATGGAAATCAACGACGTCGCGTTCCCAGCGGGATCTGGGGCACGGCACGATGGCGGCCGATCGTTGGACACGGTATGTACTGTAAGCCGCTTGAGATTGAGCGGGCTATGATGCTAAGGAGGTTTGAACCGCCCCGTGTTTACCGGAGACATCAACTTATGAGAGGATGGTGTCATGGTAAAACGAACCAGGTATGCATCGGAAGTTCGACAGAGGGCGGTTCGGCTGGTTTTCGAACATGAAAAGGAGTACGAATCACAGTGGGCAGCGATCAGTTCGATTGCAAGCAAGATTGGCTGTTCAGCGGAGACGCTGAGGAAATGGGTCCGGCAAGCAGAACGGGACCAAGGTTGTCGAGAAGGACTGACCACTGAGGATCGTGAACGGCTGAAGGTGCTGGAGAGGGAGAATCGTGAGCTTCGCAGAGCGAACGAGATTCTTCGCAAGGCTTCAGCATATTTCGCACAGGCGGAGCTCGACCGCCGACAGAAGTAATGGTCTCATTCAT
>CAYTDU010000104.1:0-11437 GCA_964436395.1 uncultured Gemmatimonadaceae bacterium
CGCCACATGCTGCTTTCCACTCCCGGCACGGCTCTTCCCGAGGTGAAGCGCGTACGATCACATCCGCAGGCGCTGGCACAGTGCCAACGCTATCTTGCCAATCGCAACCTGTCGCCGCAGACTACGATTGACACGGCGGCCAGCGCGCGCGACCTCGCAGCAAATCCGGAAGTCGGCACAGCCGTCATCGCCAGCAAGTTGGCCGCCGAGCTGTACGGACTGGAAATCGTCGATCAGGGCATTGAGGACTACCCCTTCAACTACACTCGCTTCTTCGTGCTATCACTGAATGAGCCGACCCGGACACAGCGATCCAAGACGTCGCTTGTTTTCACCACCCCGCATCAGCCGGGCGCACTCTATGCGTGCATGGGGGAACTGACCAAACGGGGGATCAATCTCACCAAGATCGAATCACGACCGCGTCTCAATCGACCCTGGCAGTACCTGTTCTATCTGGATTTTGAAGGACACTGTCAGGACCCGGAGTGCGAAGCGGCAATCATGGGCCTGCTTCGCCGCTCTTCGTTTGTCAAGCTGTTGGGGTCCTACCCCGCAGCAACAACGCCGACCCTCGAGGAGGCCACGGCTGAATTGGACGACCCCAAGGGTCAGGAGGTGGCCCAATGATGATCGTAATGAAGAAGGACGCAACCACTTCCCAAGTGGCCAACGTCACTGCCAGAATCGAGCAGATGGGCTGTCAAGCTCATATCTCCCAGGGCGAGGAACGGACCATCATCGGCATCGTCGGGAACGGCCGCCCCCTCGATCACGAGCTGATCGAGCAGTTGGACGGCGTAGAGAGGACGATGCCCATCTTGAAGCCGTTCAAGCGTGCCAGCCGGGAATTCCACCCCCAAGACACCGTTGTTACGACCAACGGTGTTACAGTCGGCGGTCGTCAGCTGGTAGTGATCGCTGGCCCCTGTGCCGTGGAGAGCCTCGATCAAATGTTGGAAATCGCCCACGCGGTGAAAGAACAAGGCGCGCACCTGCTGCGCGGTGGCGCGTTCAAGCCGCGTACGTCCCCGTACAGCTTCCAAGGATTGGGCGAAGAAGGATTACGCATTCTGGGCAAGGTACGAGAAGACACGGGGCTTGGAGTGGTCACCGAGGTCATGGACCCCGAGATGGTGCCTCTTGTCACGACGTACGCCGATGTTCTCCAGGTCGGTGCACGGAACATGCAGAACTTCGCACTGCTACACGCAATCGGCAAGGCCCATCGGCCGGTCCTGCTGAAGCGAGGAATGATGTCGACGATGGAGGAGTTGCTGATGGCTGCGGAATACGTCCTCTCGCACGGTAACGATAGGATCATCCTGTGCGAACGGGGAATCCGAACGTTCGAGACTTACACCCGCAATACGCTTGACATCGCCGCCGTTCCTCTACTCAAGCAACTCAGCCACCTGCCCGTCATCGTGGACCCGAGTCACGGGACCGGCAAGTGGGAACTGGTGGAACCGGTCTCCCGGGCGGCGATTGCGGCCGGTGCCGATGGATTGATTGTGGAGGTGCACACGCACCCCGAAGCGGCCCTATCCGACGGGGCGCAGTCCCTCAAACCGGAGCGGTTCGCCGCAATGATGCAGAACCTCGGTCACATCGCGGAGGCGGTAGGAAGGACGCTGTGAATCAACTGTCGGACGCACAAGTCACAATTGTTGGCCTCGGACTGATGGGAGGCTCGCTGGCCGGAGCCCTCCGCGGCCGTTGCCGCACAGTAATCGGCGCGGCGCGCCGTGCGGAGACGGTCGAAAAGGCACTGGAGTGCGGCCTGATCGATGGAGGAACGGTGGATGTGGCAAGTAGTGTTCACAAAGCAGACATCGTCGTTCTGGCCACGCCGGTGCGCGTCATCCTGCAGCAATTGGCCGACATTGGGCCGTTGTTGCCCCAAGGATGCCTAATGATGGACCTCGGCAGCACCAAGACACAAATCGTCAACGAGATGGAACGCCTGCCCGGCCACGTCCAGCCACTGGGTGGACATCCGATGTGTGGTAAGGAGGTTTCGGGAATCGAACAGGCAGATCCAGCGCTCTACCGGGGCTGTACCTTCATCCTCACGCCGCTTGAACGTACTTCCAAGGCGGCTCTGGCGCTGGGCTGGGCCCTCGCCGAAGCAATTGGTGCGCATCCACTCGTGGTCGAACCAGGACGGCAAGACTTCCTGGCCGGCACACTCAGTCACCTGCCGTACCTGTTGGCCTGTGCGCTCGTCGGCACAGCCGATGCCACGACCTCCGCCGACTCGGCGGCGTGGGAGATCGTTGCGAGCGGGTTCCGCGACACGTCGCGGCTTGCAGGCAGTGACGTGTCAATGATGATCGACATCCTCCTGACCAACCGCGAAGAGATCCTCAAAGCCCTCGCGAATTACCAGGACCAACTACACGGCTTGGCCCGTCTTGTGGAAACGAGCGCTGAAGACAATATGCGTGCAGTGCTCAGCACGTTTCGGGACAAACGAAGGGAGATGTTCCCGTGAGCCAATGGACCGTGTCCCCCGGCGCAGCGTTGCGCGGGTGCGTCACTGTACCCGGCGACAAATCGATCTCCCATCGGGCGTTACTGCTCGGAGCGTTGGCCGAAGGATCCAGCCACATCGCTGGCTTTCTCCCCTCCGTTGACTGCCGCGCTACCCTGAACAGCCTTCGAGCACTCGGTGTCAGAATCCAAACCCACAACGCAACCACACTGACCGTACACGGCTGTGGACCGGGAGGTCTTGAGGCGCCGACAGCACCGCTTGATTGCGTTCGCTCGGGAACAACGATGCGGCTGTTGACAGGCGTGCTGGCAGGACAACCGTTCACAACCACGCTCAGCGGTGATGAGCAGCTTCTCCGCCGGCCGATGGGCCGTGTCGTTGAGCCGTTGCGTCGGATGGGAGCCGACATCGAGGACACCGCCGGTCACGCTCCCCTTACCGTGAACGGCTGCCCGCTACACGGGATCGCCCATGAACTCACTGTGGCCAGCGCCCAGGTGAAGAGCGCGATCCTGTTGGCCGGGCTGACTGCCGACGGCCCGACGACCGTTTGTCAGCCAGGGCCGGCACGGGACCACACCGAACGGATGCTCGCTGCGATGGGTGCCGCCATTCGGACCTCGGGTCTCGCGGTGACACTGCGCCCGACTTCGCGACTTGCTCCCCTCTCCCTTCGCATCCCCGGAGATATCTCTTCGGCCGCCTTTCTCCTCGTCGCCGCAGCGCTTGTTCCCGACTCGGCAGTTACGGTTACTGGAGTCGGGATCAACCCCACCCGAACCGGCTTACTCGACGTTCTGCAGGCAATGGGGGCTACGCTCTCCATTGGCAACGAGCGCAGCGAGTGCGGGGAACCGGTTGGTGATTTAACGGTCAAGGCATCCGACCTTCGTGGGGTGACGGTGGAGGGCGATGTAGTGGTGCGGATGATCGACGAGTTTCCGGTCCTGGCCGTGGCGGCAACACAGGCACACGGCACGACCGTGGTACGCGGTGCAAGTGAACTGCGGGTCAAGGAGACCGACCGTATCGAGACGGTGGTACAGGAATTGGGTGCCCTGGGAGCGCACATCGAGCCGCGAGAAGATGGTTTTGTGGTGGATGGCCCCACGCCGCTTCACAGCACACCGGCCCACAGTCACGGGGACCACCGATTGGCGATGGCGTTGGCCGTTGCCGGATTGGTCGCCGATGGAGCCGTGATCATTCAGGATATGGATTGCGTCGAGGATTCCTTCCCCGGATTCGTGGAGCGGATGCAGGCGATAGGAGCTAGAGTATGATTGATGGAAAGACACAGCTTGTCGGCTTAATCGGCTGGCCAGCGGCGCACAGCCTGTCGCCGTTGATGCACAACGCCGCGTTCGACGCCCTTGGACTCAACTGGCGCTACGTTCCTCTGCCTGTACCGCCGGAACAGGTAGAGGTATCCGTGCGCGGTCTGGCCGCGATGGGCTTCCGGGGCGTCAACGTGACGGTGCCCCATAAGCAGGTCGTAATACCCCTGCTTGATTCCGTGGCTCCCGACGCTTCTCAATTGGGGGCGGTCAATACGCTCGTGATCGATCGTGACCACAGTGGGAGAGCGACGATTAGTGGCCACAACACAGACCACAGAGGCTTTGTCACATCGCTCCGGCAAAGCGGTTTCGATCCTAAAGGCAAAAGAGCCGTCGTCGTGGGCGCTGGCGGTGGAGGACGCGCGGTGGTCTTCGGCCTGCTTGAGGCAGCGACTGAGGAGATTGTGGTGCTTGATAGCGCCCTTGAGCAGGCGCAGGCGCTTGTCGATGATTTGTGCAGACAGAGGTCGTGCCGACTGCGCACGAGACCACTGACGCAAGAAACGTTGATCGAATCCACCCACGCAGCTGACCTGTTTGTTCACGCAACCCCCGTCGGGATGTGGCCTCACTCCGAGGGATGCATCTGGCCCGAGAAGCTGCCTTTCCCTGCCCATCTCACTGCTTTTGACCTGGTCTATAACCCGTTGGAAACGCACTTACTGCGGCATGCCCGGGAGGCGGGAGCGCGTACGATTGACGGACTGGGCATGCTGGTGGCCCAGGGAGCACTGTCGTTTGAGCTGTGGACAGGAGAAACGGCGCCGATTGAGGTCATGCGCGCCGCCGGCAAACGGGCGCTTCAAGAAAGATCTTGCCAGGAGTGCCCATGAGATGCCAAGTATCGTTTCCGTGCATCGTAGCATTCGTGGCTTGGCAATCATCCCTGTGGTGGCGTGGCTTCTAGCTACGTCCTTGTTGTTCAGATGCCACCACACAATTGATCAGGAGGTCAACCATGTATTACCCCACAGTGGATGAAATGAAAAAACTGGCCGAAAAAGGGAATCTGATTCCAGTCTACAGAGAAATGCCCGCAGATCTGGATACACCTGTCTCGGTGTACCTCAAGCTGCGACAGGAAAGTCCGTCGTTCTTGCTCGAAAGCGTGGAAAAGGGCGAGCAGCTTGGCCGCTATTCGTTCCTCGGCGTCGAGCCGGTCGGAGTTCTCACTGCCTCTTCTGGAAAGGTCACTTGGGAAACAGGTGATTCCGTCAGACAGCTCGATCCGCCCGACGGCGATCCCTTGTCAGCAATGAAGCAGCTTCTCGCGCAGTACCGGCCGGTACCGGTGGAGGGGTTGCCCGGGTTCTGCGGAGGGTTTGTCGGCTACTTGAGCTACGACGCTGTTCGCTTCTTTGAGCGGGCGCCGCTTGCTCCCAAATCGGATCTGGATCTTCCCGATGCCGTTTTCATGTTGGCAGACAGCCTGGTCATCTACGATCACGTTAAGCATCGTTCATTGATAGTGGTCAATGCGCACGTCGAAGGCGGCGTGGAAGCAGCCTACGAGGAAGCGACGAGCAAGATCGAGTCGATCATCGTACGGTTGGGGCATGCGCTGCCGACGGCTTCTAAACGGAGTGATAAGAACGCGCCCGATAGTGATACGAAGTGGAGGGCCAACTGCGACCAAGACCGCTTCGAGGCGGCGGTGCTCAAGGCAAAGGAGTACATCGTCGCCGGCGATATCTTCCAGGTGGTTCCCTCACAGCGGCTTACTCATCGCACGACCGTCGATCCGTTCGCCATCTATCGAAGCTTGCGCATGTTGAACCCTTCCCCCTATATGTTCTATCTCGATCTCCCGGGTCAGTTGCGCGTGATCGGTTCCTCGCCCGAGATGCTCGTCCGGTTGACGGGCCGGCTTGCGGAAGTAAGACCGATCGCCGGCACTCGGCCACGGGGAGCAACCCCCAGCGAGGATGAGGCGCTGGCAGAGGAACTACTGGCCGACCCCAAGGAACGCGCCGAGCACGTCATGCTGGTCGACCTGGGGAGAAACGACCTGGGCCGCGTCTGTCGGTACGGATCGGTGTGCGTACCTGAGATGATGGTCATCGAGCGCTACTCGCACGTTATGCACATCGCCTCCGGCGTCCAAGGCGAGCTCGATCCCGATGTTGACGCATTCGACCTCATGCGTGCAGTGTTCCCCGCAGGAACTGTCTCCGGAGCACCGAAGGTGCGGGCGATGGAGATCATCGCCGAATTGGAGGGTGAACGGCGAGGACCGTACGCAGGAGGGGTCGGCTACTTCAGCTACTCGGGAGACATGGATACCTGCATCACCATTCGTACCATCGTGATGAAGGGGGATGCGGTTCACGTCCAGGCCGGAGCCGGCATCGTCGCCGATTCCGATCCCACGCGCGAATACCACGAAACGCTGCACAAGGCGAAGGCATTGGCCGAGGCGGTACGTATTTCGGAGAGAGACGAGATCATGTTGGAAGCAGGCATGAATCACAAAGCGCACGCAAAAGGTGGTGCCGCATGATCGTCGTCATCGACAATTACGATTCTTTCACCTATAACTTGGTGCAGTACCTAGGTGAATTAGGTGCTGATCTCACGGTCTATCGCAACGACCGTGTCACCATCGATGAATTGGAGACCATTGATCCATCTCACATTGTCATCTCACCCGGGCCGGGCCGTCCGGAAGACAGCGGCATCTCACCCGAGGTGATCCGCCACTTCTACAAGGCAGTCCCAATCCTTGGTGTGTGTTTGGGTCACCAAGCGATCGCGTACGCCTTCGACGGAACCATAGGCCGGGCACCCACTTTGATGCACGGAAAGACCTCAAAGATCTACCATGCCTCGCAAGGGCTCTTTGCGAATTTTCCCAGTCCATTCGCCGCCACCCGCTATCACTCCCTGATTGTGGAGGAGCCGCTGCCATCGGAGCTTGAAGTGACCGCATTCACTACAGCGGGAGAGGTGATGGCGTTGCAGCATCGCCAGCTTCCCGTGTACGGTGTGCAGTTTCATCCCGAATCGATCCTGTCTCCCGATGGCAAACGACTCTTGAGCCATTTTCTCGCTGTAGGCTGCAGTAAACAGAAGGAGTCGACTTATGGACATTAGGAAAGCACTTGCCCTGCTCATCGAAGGGCAGAATCTATCAGCAGGCGAAGCGGAAACGGTGATGGAAGAGATCATGACCGGGCAAGCGACCCCCGCTCAGATCGGTGGCTTGTTGACCGCGCTGCGGGTGAAGAAAGAGACCGCAGAAGAGATCACCGGGTTTGCTCGCGCAATGCGCCGCAATGCAGTCGTCGTGTCTTCACATCGCACCCCGTTGGTCGATGTCTGCGGCACCGGCGGGGATGGTAGCGGCACGTTCAACATTTCCACTGTTGCCGCCTTTGTCATCGCCGGGACGGGCCTGGCAGTGGCCAAGCATGGAAATCGTTCGGTCTCCAGCAAGTGCGGAAGTGCGGACGTATTGGAGGCACTGGGAGTTCATTTGGCTCTCGCACCGGAGGCTGTCGGAACCTGTATCGATGAGGTGGGAATCGGTTTTCTCTACGCGCCGCAGCTTCATCCGGCCATGAAGCACACCATCGGTCCACGGCGAGAGATGGGGATACGCACGGTGTTCAACATACTGGGGCCGCTCACCAATCCGGCCGGAGCCCACGTGCAGGTGCTCGGGGTATACGACGCCGCGCTTACAGAGGTGATGGCACAGGTACTGCACGCGCTGGGGTGCGAGGCAGCGTTCGTTGTGCACGGTAGCGGTGGGTTGGATGAGCTGTCAACCATAGGGCCGAACAAGATGACCCAGCTGCGTGATGGAGAGATCCGCACCTTCATGTTGGATCCTCAATCCCTTGGATTGCCGCCAGCCACGCTTCCCGATCTGAGGGGAGACGACGCCGAGGCGAACGCCGCCATCATCGAGGACATCCTGACCGGTACTCCAAGCCCGAGAAGGGACGTGGTGTTGCTCAATGCCGCCGCTTGTTTGGTTGCAGCCAATACGGCTCCCGACCTTGCCGCCGGTTTGACCCTGGCGGCGGAAAGCATCGATTCGGGAGCGGCAAAAGCCACACTCGACGCTCTAATCGCCTTTTCCAGGGAACAAGGGAGTGCGGCATGATCCTCGACGAAATCCTGGACCACAAGCAAAGAGAAGTGGCACTGGCGCGTCAGCAGGTCACACTCGAGATGCTGAAAGCACGGGCAGCGGCGCAGATCCCCGCACTCGACTTCGCCGCTGCCGCACGGGGAAATGGGGTCTGCCTGATCGCAGAAGTGAAGAAGGCGTCTCCCTCCAAAGGGGTGCTGTGCGTCGACTTCGACCCCGTGGCTCTCGCACTCGCCTACGTGTCGCATGGAGCGGCTGCCGTCTCCGTGCTCACTGATGCGCGCTACTTCTGTGGCCACCTGCCAATCCTTGCTTCAATCCGGGCGGCCTTACAAAACGCAGGTTATAGGGTTCCTCTCCTTCGCAAGGACTTTATCATCGACCCGTATCAGGTCTACGAAAGCCGTGCCGCCGGTGCCGATGCCCTGCTTCTCATCGCAGCCGCACTCGCCGACGAAGTACTTGCCGAGCTGCTGGTGTTGACACACAATCTGGGAATGACTGCTCTGGTGGAGGTTCACGACGAACAGGAGGTCGAGCGAGTGCTCCCACTTCGACCACGCGTTGTGGGGATCAACAACCGCGATCTCCGTGACTTCAGTGTCGACCTGACCCGCTTTGAACGACTCCGCTCCCGACTTCCGGACGATATCACCACCGTGGCGGAGAGCGGTATTCAGACTGCCGCCGACGTCCGCCGGTTGGCGGAGATGGGTGCCGATGCCGTGCTGGTCGGTGAGTCGCTGGTAACGGCACCCGACGTTGGAACAAAGGTTCGGGAACTCGTAGCGGGCGGAGTGCCATGGTCCGGGTGAAGATTTGTGGAATCACGAATCCAGAGGATGCTCTGGTCGCCGCCGGAGCCGGAGCGGACTTGCTTGGCTTGGTGTTCTATCCACCCAGCCCGCGTTACGTAGAACCCGTCCGCGCCGGAGAGGTCATCGATGTCGTCCGTCACGCCTTTCCCACTGTGGGCTTCGTCGGGGTGTTTGTGGATGAGACATTGGAGAGCGTGCAGCAGACCGTATCTCATTGGGGGCTTGACTACGTGCAGCTCCACGGCAGCGAACCCCCGGAGATGATAGACGCCCTGATGGATCGTGGGACAAAGGTCATCAAGGCTTTCCGCGTTCGTGATAGGACCTCTCTGTCCGGGATCGAGCGCTATCGTGCGACGGTCTATCTCCTCGATGCCTTTGTTCACAAGCAGATGGGCGGAACCGGACGCAGCTTCGACTGGTCATTGGCTGTAGAAGCAAAGGAATACGGGCCGATCCTGTTGGCTGGCGGGTTGACTCCAGAAAACGTGGGCCAGGCGATCTGTGCCGTCCATCCCTGGGGGGTGGATGTCTCGACGGGCATCGAGACAACATCGAGACGCAAGGATCACGATCGACTGCGGCATTTCATCGCAGCAGCGAAGGGCCTCGCTCCTGCGAAGAAGCAGACGCCACAAGAGACGCCGCAACGAGGCCCCGATCCCCGCGGCTATTTTGGAGCCTTCGGCGGGAAGTTCGTCCCGGAGACGCTGATGCCCGCCCTCGAGGAATTGGAGCGCGCGTACCACGAGGCCCGTTCGAATTCAGCGTTTCAAAACGAACTGGAGAGCCTGCTGCGACAGTACGCGGGCAGGCCGACATCGCTGTATCTTGCCCAGAGACTTACCGTCCACTGCGGAGGGGCGCGAATGTATCTCAAGCGGGAAGACCTTGCCCACACCGGTGCCCACAAGATCAACAATACTCTGGGTCAGGCACTCCTGGCCCGACGGATGGGAAAACACCGTTTGGTCGCTGAAACCGGTGCCGGCCAGCATGGGGTCGCCACTGCCACGGCTGCGGCCCTGCTGGGCATGGAGTGCATCGTCTATATGGGTACGCAAGACATGGCCCGTCAGGCTCCCAATGTCAAACGCATGCGCTTGTTGGGCGCCGATGTCCGTCAGGTGAACTCAGGCAGCCGCACCCTCAAAGACGCGATCAACGAGGCCATCCGCGACTGGGTAACCAACGTGCGATCGACCTACTACCTGCTGGGCTCCGTCCTGGGACCGCATCCGTATCCCATGATCGTGCGCGACTTCCAGACCGTCATCGGCGAGGAGGTCCGCGAACAGATCCTGGCTGCAGAAGGGCGCTTGCCCGATTGCTTGGTTGCGTGTGTCGGCGGCGGATCCAACGCCATTGGGCTCTTCTATCCCTTCTTGGGCGATGCGGTTGCGATGGTGGGTGTGGAAGCCGGTGGCCGCGGAATCGAAACCGGGCAACATGCGGCGCGGTTCTCCGACCTCAACACAGGGCGCATCGGCGTGCTGCACGGAACCCGTTCTTACGTACTGCAAGACAACGATGGACAAATCCTGACCACGCACTCTGTCTCCGCCGGGCTTGACTATCCGGCAGTGGGTCCTGAGCACAGCTACCTAAGAGACTCAGGCAGGGTGGAGTACACTACCGCCTCCGACGAAGAGGCCCTCGAGGCGTTTGATCTCCTTTGTAAGATGGAAGGGATCATCCCGGCCCTGGAATCGGCGCACGCCCTGGCCGAGGCCGCAAAACGGGCCTCCAGGATGTCGTCTGATCACATCATCATCGTGAACCTGTCGGGAAGAGGGGACAAGGATCTCGACACCATGACCGAAATAGGGAAGGCGGCTCAATGACGGATACAAAAGGCATTCAACGAATCGCTGCTGCGTTTGAGCAGGCGCGAACTGAAGAACGAGCGGCTCTGATTCCGTATGTGCCCCTGGGTTATCCTACACCGGAGATGTCGCTCAAGCTGGCAGCGGCGGCCATCGAGAGTGGAGCCGATTTACTGGAGCTCGGCGTGCCCTTCTCCGACCCACTGGCTGATGGCCCGGTCATCCAGCGCGCTACACATGCGGCCCTGCAGCAGGGCATCACGGTGGTCCGCTGCCTCGAACTGGCACAGACGGTACGGCAGTCCAAGCCCGAGATTCCCCTCATCTTTATGGGGTATTACAATCCCATTCTCACCTACGGCGAAGATGCCTTCTGCCGTGCCTGCGATGTGGTGGGAGTGGACGGCTTGATCGTACCGGATCTGCCGCCGGAAGAAGGACGCGAGCTGGAAGCCGCATGCCAGGTTCATGGCCTGGCGCTGATCTACCTGTTGGCTCCGACCAGCACTCCGCAACGCGTTGGGCTGGTTACGCAGCACTCTCAAGGCTTCGTTTACCTCGTATCCGTCACCGGAACTACCGGCCCTCGCGATCGTCTGTCGCCCGATCTGGCCGCCTTCGTGGAGCGGGTGCGGGCGGTGACGGATAAACCGCTGGCTGTTGGCTTCGGAATCACTTCACCGGAACAAGCCGGGCAGGTTGCCGGACTGGCTGATGGGGTCATCGTTGGTAGTGCGTTGGTCCGCTTGACCGAAGAGGTAAATGCTGAATCCAAGGTAAGATCCTTCGTGGCCGGTCTGCGCGATGCAATGACGGACCAACAAGGCGGGCTCGATTCCAGCCGCGACGAGCGG
>CAYTDU010000105.1:0-11330 GCA_964436395.1 uncultured Gemmatimonadaceae bacterium
TGCGGGCGACGCACCCGAGGTACACGAGTACGATCCTGCGGCCGATGAAAACTCCCCAGACGGTTTGGTGCTATCCGAGTTGCGCGCCCTCGACTGGAGCGACGACGGATCGATCGTCTATGTCGGACTGAAAGAACAGGAACGGGATCCTGAGGCCAGCGACGACGATGATGAAGACGACGAGGACGAAAAGGCAAATGTGGATGTGTGGCACTGGGCGGATGAACAGATTCAATCTGTGCAGATGGTTCAAGAGCAGAACGATCGTCGTTCTACCCGGCTCGCGGCATATCACGTCGACGCTGAACGTCTCGTCCGTCTCGAGAATGATGAGATGCGGCGCGTGATCGTACCCGACGAAGGACGTTGGGGGGTGGGAGAGAATACCACTCCCTATCGCCACGATCTCACGCAACAGGGTGGTCGCGGCGATTTCTACCGGGTGGACCTCCGCACCGGCGAGACGGAACTCATCATCGAGAGCGTACGCCTGGATATGGGTATGTCACCCAACGGCGAGTGGTTTCTGTATCTGGCTGGTGGAGAGCTGTTCGCGCATCATCTCGAATCGGGTGAAGTCACCAACCTATCGGCGAACACCGGAGTGGATTTCCTGAATCGTGAGTACGACATCGTGGCCGAACGTCCCGCTTACGGAGTAGGCGGCTGGTCGGCTGACGGCGAGTCGGTACTCCTATACGGCCGTTACGATATCTGGAACGTGCCGCTCGAGGGTGGGGTGGCTGAAAACCTGACAGGCAATGTCGGTGACACCGAAGAGATCCGGTTCAGGGTGGTGGATCTCGATCCGGACGAAGAGGCCATCGATCTCACCGAGCCGATCCTAGTATCGGCATACGGTGAATGGACGAAGCGATCCGGATATTTCCGAACACGCTCCGGCCGAGAGCCAGAAGAACTTTTCTACGACGACAAGATGATAAACGGGCTCCGCAAGGCTGAAGACACGGACCGCGTGATCTTCACTCAGCAGACCTTCGAAGTATTCCCCGACTATTGGGTGTCAGATCTCGACTTCGACAATGCACGGAAGTTCACGGATGCGAACCCGCAACTCTCGGACTACGCATGGGGACGGCGCGTGCTCGTTGAGTACACCAACCAGAGAGGACGGCGCTTGCACGCGACGCTCGCACTCCCCGCGGGTTACGAGGAGGGACAGCGTTACCCGATGATCGTATACATCTACTCACTCATGTCGCACAGGCATCATCAATTCTCCATGCCGGTATACGACGATCGGCCGCACATGTCGACATACGCGAGCAATGGTTATTTGGTGTTGATGCCCGACATTGTGTACGACGCAGGTCACCCTGGTACCTCTGCGTTGGATGACGTCACCAGCGCCGTGCAGCGAGTGATAGATCTCGGATACGCCGACCCCGACGCCATAGGCCTCCAGGGGCACAGTTGGGGCGGCTACGAGTCTTCGTTCATACTGACACAGACCGACATGTTTGCCGCTATCGTGACGGGAGCACCGCTCACGAATCTGATGAGCATGAACAACATTCTCTACAAACGAACCGGCAACCTGAACGGACCGATACTCGAGTGGTCACAGGGTAGGATGGGTGTATCGCCGTGGGAAAACTTCGACCAGTGGGTGAGAGAGTCGCCCATCCACCACGCCCAGAACATCTCGACACCTTTCCTGATTCTGCACGGCATAGAAGACGGAGCCGTCGATTGGAACCAGGGCCTCGAGTTGTACGCAACCGCACGCAGGCTCGGGAAAGAAGTGATCCTGTTGTCCTATCCGGGCGAACCGCATCATCTGGGTGTGGAGGCGAATCAGAAGGACTTCCAGGTCAGGATGAAACAGTTCTTCGATCACCACTTGATGGGCACACCGGCACCAGAATGGATGGTCGAAGGAGTGCCTTTTTTGGAGAAAGAACGGGAGTAACAGCGATTTCAGATTGGAGATTTGTGATTTCAGATTTTTGATTGGTTGTGGAACCGTGGTTTGAGTACTCACAGGCTTCCTCACCACCGCCAATCCAAAATCACAAATCTCAAATCACAAATCGCAAATCAACCGACTTCAACGACGAGATATCTGATGATCGTAAGAAGAGCGCTACCGGCGGTTTTGTTCGCAGTTCTGGTTGGATCCCCATACCTGCTGACCGCTCAGGAACAGACGACGACCTATACGGTCGACGGTCTCAACTCTCAGGTCGAGATCATCAAGGATCGCTGGGGATTATCACACATCTACGCGGAAACTGAAGAAGATCTCTTCTTTGCTCAGGGATACAATGCCGCGAGAGACCGCCTCTTTCAATTCGAGGTTTGGCGGCGGCAGACGAACGGCACGGTGGCCGAGATTCTCGGTGAACGTGAGTTGGAACGAGACATCGGCACTCGCCTGTTCTTGTTCCGCGGCGACATCCGTCAGGAGATGAATCACTATCATCCGCGCGGTGAATCGATCATCACGTCGTACGTGCGGGGAGTCAACGCTTACATCGATGAGACCGAGCGAAACCCTGACCTGTTGCCGATCGAGTTTGAGCTTCTCGGCATTCGACCCGGTAAATGGACACCGGAGACTGTGATGTCGCGGCACCAAGGTCTGCTCGGGAACATTGGAACAGAATTGAACATCGCCCGTGCCGTGGCTCTGGTCGGAGCCGAAAAGGTGAAAGACCTACTCTCCTTCAGCCCTCCTGATCCCGACCTAGAGATGGACCCAGCGATAGACCGGGACCTCCTTTTTCAGGACATCCTCGGCATCTACAACGCGTTTCGACGCCCGGTCCGCTTCAGGGCGGAGGATCTCGCCGAGCAGTATCGCGAAGACGGTGACAACCTAGACCTTTTGGATGCTGCGCTCGAGGATTTCAATGAGTTGCAGGCCATCGGTTCGGAGGACGTGGGCAGCAACAACTGGGTGGTGAGTGGCGATCTGACGCAGAATGGATTCCCGATGATGGCCAACGATCCGCACAGGGCACAGTCGGCCCCGTCGCTCAGGTATTGGGTTCACCTCGTCGGACCCGGTTGGAACGTAATCGGCGGTGGCGAGCCTGAAATCCCGGGTGTATCCATCGGGCACAACGGCTACGGCGCGTGGGGCCTTACGGTGTTTTCCACGGATGGCGAGGACCTCTACGTATACGAGACCAATCCCGACAACCCGAACGAATATCGCTATCGAGATCATTGGGAGGGGATGACGGTGCTGGAGGAGACGATCCCAGTGAAGGGTAGGGCGCCGGAGACAGTCGAGCTCAAATACACGCGTCACGGCCCTGTCGTGTATGAGGATCCCGAACACAATGTAGCCTATGCAGTGCGCGGTGCTTGGATGGAGATTGGAGGCTCACCTTACCTCGCAAGCCTCAGGATGGATCAGGCGAAATCATGGGAAGAGTTCCGGGATGCATGCAACTACAGCAACATTCCGGGCGAGAACATGGTTTGGGCAGATCGAGATGGAAACATCGGCTGGCAGGCTGTAGGTATCGCGCCCATTCGCCGCACCTGGAGTGGTCTCGTTCCCGTACCGGGAGACGGCCGGTACGAATGGGGCGGCTATTTACCAATAAAATCCAAACCGCACGTCTTCAACCCGAGCAACGGTTTCTTCGCCACGGCCAACAACGATCTCGTGCCTCGGGATTACGAGCATCGCGGTGTCGCTACAGGATTCAGTTGGAGCGATCCATCGCGCTGGGCGCGCCTCAATGAGGTTCTGGGTGGTGGACGCCTGTTCTCGGTGGCGGACATGATGGCGCTGCAAACCGATGTGGTATCGTTGCCGGCCCGCACGTTGGTGCCGATGCTGGAGTTTGTCGAGTCAGGCGACTCGCGCGTCGAAAGCGCTCGTACGATGCTGCTCGAATGGGACTATGCGGTGGAGGCAAACTCGGTTGCCGCCGGCATCTACATAGCGTGGGAACGTCGTCTGTCGCGGAACATGTCGGATCTCTTCGTTCCGTCTGAATTTCGGGAACACTTGGGCGGATATGGCATGCAGAAGATGATCGGCAAGTTGATCGCACCGACCGCGGAGTTTGGTGAGAACCCGATTACTGGTCGCGATTCAACACTGCTCGTCAGTCTCGAGCAGGCCGTGAGCGATCTACGAGAGAAGCTCGGTTCGAACATGGACCGCTGGCAGTACGGGCAGGAAGCGTACAAGCATGCGTACATCCGCCACCCATTGAGTGGCGCGGTGGACGACGAAATGCGACAGCGTCTCGATGTGGGGCCGGTGCCACGAGGCGGTTACTCCTATACGGTCAATAACACCGGCGGCGGCGACAACCAGACACACGGAGCGTCGTTCAGGTTCATCGTGAACACTGGCGACTGGGACGCATCAGTCGGGAGCAACACGCCCGGCCAATCGGGAGATCCCGACAACAGGCACTATCGCGATCTCTTCGATCTTTGGGCCGCCGATAGGTATTTCCCGGTGTTTTACACGCGTGCAAGAATTGAATCGGTTGCAGATGAGAGGGTGGTGTTGGTGCAGCGGTAACCGAACGGTAACAGCGATCTGAGATCTTAGATTTGTGATTTGAGATATGTGATTGACGGTACGGCAACATCGCGTGGCGAGTCCATCGTCACCGCAAATCACAGATCACAAATCGAATATCACAAATCGCAAATCGCTGTTCAGGCTATTCGTACCGCAGCACCTTCAACGGATCCAGCCGCGCCACTCTCCGTGCAGGGAAATAACTCGCCGCCACACTCGCAACGAGCAGAATTAGTATAGAGGCACTAAAAGACACCGCGTCGAAGGGACTCACTCCGAACAGCCAGAGTGACATTCCTCGGGCAGTCAAGGACGCGGTCACTATTCCGATTGCAATACCAATGCCGGTGAGCAACACGCCTTGCCGCAGCACAAGGCCGAGTACATTCGCTCCACGTGCTCCGAGAGCCATCCTGATTCCCATCTCCTGGGTGCGATGCGCGACGGCATATGATATGACGCCGTAGACACCAGACACCGAAAGAAGAAGTGCTACAACCGCGATGGCTGCCATGAGCTTCGCCATGAGTGTGTCCATTAGACGTCCCTCTTTCACAACGTCCTCCATGCTCATCACGCGGTGGAGCGGAAGGTTGGCGTCGAGTGCGGCCACTTCGTCTCTGACGCTTTCTACCAACGCCGTGGGCTCACCGTTGGTACGCACCGCCAGACTCATGCTGTTCCGGGGTGATTGCTCCGCCGACAAAAAGATCATCGGGCGTGTTCTGTCGTGGAGTGTCATCGTGTTTTCGATCACACCTACGATCTCGCGTGTTTGACCCCAGAAGTCGACCTGTTTGCCGACCGGATCGTCGCCGGGCCACTGCAGTTCGGCGAGCATCTCGTTCACAACTACCACTGGTCGGGTGTCAGGTCGATCCAAGTCTCCGAAATTGCGGCCCGCAACGAACGCGATCTGCATGGTTGGGAAGTAACTGGGTGAGACGTAACGAAATTCAGCCAGAGGCCGTTGCTGTGGCGTCGGTGCTTCCTGGCCGGGGACGTCGTAAAAGGTGTTGGAATTGCTCTGTAGAGGCAGGATGGATATTGCCCCTGAAGATTCGACGCCTGGCAGTGCGTTCAACTTCGGGATCAACGAACGGTAGAAGCTGCGCACCGACTCTCCATCCTCGTATTCGCTCTGGGGCAGCGATACACGGAATGTCAAAACGCTTTCGTCGTTCCACCCGGTTTCCCTCGCCTGCAGGCTGAAATAGCCGCGTACCAACAGCGCCGATCCCACCAGCAACGTCAACGCCAGGGTCACCTGGGAGACGACGAGAGCCTTGCGCAACCCGCCTCCCTGTGTCCCAGCAACGCTGCGTGCTCCGTCCTTGAGCGACTGAGAGAAATTCGGGGTCGAGTTCTTGAGTGCGGGGGCAATGCCGAACAGCACGCCCGTCAGCGTAGTTGCTGCCACCGCGAACACGAGTACTCGGCCGTCAACACCGACCTCTTCCGCTCGCGGCACCCATGCCGGCATGAGCGACATGAACCATCCGGTTCCGACCCACGAAAATGGAATTCCGAGCAAACCTCCGAGGCACGCAACGACCATCGAGTCGGTCAATAGCTGCCTCACTATACGAGTTCGACTCGCACCCAACGCGCCAATCACTGCGATCTCCCGTGCACGGCCGGATGCGCGAGTCAGCATCAGATTGGCGACGTTCGTGCACGCGATGAGCAGCACGAATGCAGCTGCCACGATAAGGATCAACATGCCGACGAGAGATTCGGGGGGGACGATGTAATCTTCGAGATCCCGTGCTCCCCCACCCCACCCGCTGAGCACTTCGGGATATGCTTCTGCCAACCGGTCCGCTATGCCGCTGATGTCAGCGTGCGCTTGCGTCACCGTCGCGCCCGGTCTGAGCCTCCCTACTGGACTCAAGATGTTGGTCAAGCGAGCCTCGTCGCCGGTGAGCCCGAATGGCGTCCATACGTCTGTGATCGCAAGTCCGAACCGGAAATTGGGCGGGAGAATGCCTATGACCGTGTATGGCTCCGCATCGAGCTGGATCGTATGGCCTACCAACGACGGGTCCGATCCGAAACGACGCTGCCATAACCCGTTGCTCAAGACAGCTACACGGTGTTCCCCGTCACGCTCTTCTTCGGGCCGGAACGCCCGCCCAATAATGGGCTGCACCTGAAAAATCTCGAAGTAGTTCCACGAAACACGCTCGGTGCCGACTCTCTCCGGGCGGTCCCCGCCTGACAGGTTCACGTCTTCCGGATAGCTAGCGGCGATATCCATCGTCCGACTCTCGTCACGAAAATCGAGATAGACGGGAATGGATACGCTGTTGAAGTTCCAGCCGCGTTCAGGCAAAGTGGTGTAGACGTGAACGAGTTCGTCAGCTTCAGGGAACGGCAGCGAACGAAACATGTACACGTCGACTACGCTGAAGATCGTGACGCTAGTGCCGATTCCGACGCATAGCGAGGCTATCGCAACGAAGATAGCTCCCGGGTGTCTGCGGAATGACCGGACGGCGATACGGGTGTCGGCCACGATCGAGCGGACGAACTCCCAACCCGAGCTGCGGCGAGTGCCGGGACTTTTCTGTCGGCGAGGCACACGTCGACCCTTGGAACGCCACACAAAATGTTTGGCGAAAGCGGCAGTCGAACGCACCGCCTGACTCCTGTACCAACGACGCGCCGTTGTAACGCCGCTGTCTCGAATGATGCCAAGGAATCGTTCGTTCAGGTCTCCAATGATCTCGTCGCGACCCTTGCGTGGCGACACGATCTCGATCAAAAGAGCAGCCAGGCGTGGAGGCTTCGTTCTCATGGGCGATCGAGCTCCGGGCTGACACCTTCCCACATGCTCGCTAACGCGTTGCGAGATTCGCGTAGCTGCGAAGTACCGGCTCTCGTAATCTCGAAGTACCGTTTCGCGCGCCCCCCGCGTTCGGAAGTTGGTTCACCAAGCGTCGACTTTATGAGCCCCTTATCTTCGAGGCGGCGCAGGGTCAAATAGGCAGCTGCCTGAGTGACGGACCTCCCGGTTCGCTCCTCAACTTCACGGATGACCGGTACGCCGTACGCATCTGCGCCGAGACGGTACACCGCGAGCAAAATCAGATGTTCGAACTCGCCCAGTGAGCCACGTGCCATGTGACACTCCTCGTGGCAGTTTAAGTATACAGTGTATAGTAAATAGTATTACGGACGGGAGATTGGAAAGTTCCAACCTAGATGGACGCCTTGGTACCTATTCGATGCGCAGTGCCTTCAGCGGATCAGAACTGGCCGCCCGCGCAGCTGGTAAGTAGCAGGCAACGATGCTGACTGCGAAAACCAGGACAATGATGGCTCCAAACGTCATCGGGTCAGCGGTACCGATCTCGTACAGCATTCTGCGCATGGTGCGTGATATTGCGTACGCGAGCGGCAGGCCAACAAGCACGGCAATCCCCGCGAGCACTATTCCTTGGTACAACACTGACCCGAGCACCAGCTCCCGACGCGCACCCAGAGCCATTCGAATACCGAATTCGCGTGCGCGCTGAGACACCGAGTATGCCAGGACACCATAGATGCCCGTAGCGGCCAGGACAGTGGCGATTAGTGCGAAGGCGGTTCCTAGCAACATGAGGAATTTCGTGTTGGCGACGTTTTCGGCAACCCGGTCTTCCAGCGTTTCGATTCCATAGATTGCCAGTTCCGGGTCGAGGTCGTGCACGACGGCGCGCAACGTTGGTATTACTGTCGACGGAACACTGCTGGTCTTCACCATCACATGGTAGTCACCCGCGGGGGCCTGCGCGTACGGCAAGAACGCGGCGGGAAACGGCCGATAGCGGACTCCGTATTGCCGAAGGTCGGAAACTACGCCCACCACCTCCAAACGAGTAGGCGAACCTAGCGTGAACACCGCACCGAGAGGGTCCTCGTCGGGCCAGAACCGGCGTGCGGTTTCGTCACTGATGACCGCTACTCGAGGCATTCCGTCGACATCGTCTTTGTTGAGCAATCTCCCCGCGAGCAGAGACATCCCCAGAACGTTGAAGTAGTCGGGTGACACGTACAGCCTGCTTGCCACAGGCTGCTGTCCGTCAACAGGCTCGCGACCTTCGACCGCAAAGAGAATCTGAGGCGTCATGCTCAATGGTGGTTCGGTCGTTGCCGCTGCCGCCAGCACATTGGGATCTCGCTCGATTCGCGATATTAGTTCGTCCTGGAAGCGAACGCGATCTTCTGCATTTTGATATCGCGCACCTCCCTGAGGTACTCGTGCCATCAACACGTTTTCAACTTCAAATCCTGGATCCACCTGCTGCAAGCGGCTGAAACTCCTCATCAACAACCCGGCCCCGGCCAGCAGCACTACGGAAGTGGCCATTTGGACCACTGCCAAAACGTTTTTGAGCCGAATTGACGAAGGTCGTTGCGAGTTGGAATGACCCGCCGCGTTCAACGATGACTTGAGGTCGGTCTCGGACGAGACAAGGGCCGGCACGAGTGCAAAGAACACGCACGACGCTGCGGTAACGGCCATACAGAACAGAAGAACCTCGGTGTTTGTGGTGATACCTTCTGTCCGCGGAAGGTTGCCAGGCTCGAGTGCAAGAAAGATCCGAACTCCGATATGTGCGAACACGAGGCCCGCCGCGCCCCCGGCGGCGGCAAACAGAATGCTCTCTGCCAAGAGTTGTCGTAGCAACCTCGCCCTGCCGGCGCCAAGCGAGGCTCGCACGGCCATCTCCCGCCGCCGCGCCGAGAACTGGGAAAGGTAGAGGCTCGCAACATTGGCGCTGGCGATCAATAGAATCACGCCAGCGCCGCCAAGGATCAACCAGAGTGTGAAACGAACGTCTCCGACCATAGTGGTGGAGATCTTCTCCACGGTGATATCGGTCGCGGTGTTAGACTCAGGGTACGCCTGCTCGAGGCGACTCACGATTGCGCTGAGGTCGACTTGGGCCTGGGCGAGTTCGATTCCGTCACGCATTCTACCGACCCCAATCAACCAGTGATTGGTCCGACTATTTCTCTGCTGCTCGTTCAAACGCGGCGGAAACCACAACTGCGGCTCACCCCAAACCGTCCAGCGGAACTCAGCTGGCATAACGCCGACGATTTCATAGTGGCCCCAGTTCAGCCTCACTGTTTTTCCTATGATATCGGGGTCGCTGCCGAAGTCTCGCTGCCAGAGTCCGTGTGACAGTATCGCCACGCTTGGAGCGCCAGGCACGTCATCTTCGGGTAGAAAGAGGCGTCCTAACAGCGGCGGTACAGCTGTCGCCGCGAAAACCTCTGGTGTCACCGCATGAGCCGCAACACGTTGCGGATGTTGGCCGCTCAAAATGGTGGCCGATACTGGAGTGAGAAATCCCATCGCCTCGAAGGTCTCGTTCTCGGCCCGGAGGTCGCGGAAATCTGCTGCGGTCAGCGCATTGTGCGTCCAGCCCCTATCGGTGTTCTGCCACCATATCGTGACTAACTCGTGGGAGTCGGGATACGGAAGTGGTCGCAAGAGCACACCATACACTACGGAGAACAATGCGGTGTTGGCTCCGATACCGAGGGCGAGAATCGTGCACACCAGCAACGCGAACGCCGGGCGTTTCAGACTCTGGCGGCTGGCATATCGAATGTCTTGAGCTAGTGACGCGAGAATCGAGCCGGCTCGTCTCTGTATCGGATTAGACCGACTCGGCGCGATAGTGTTCTGACCGCGAGTACGTCGAAAATGCTGCCTCTCCCATAGAGCGTGCTTGATAGCACCACCCAGGAACGACAGAATACCGGGCAGTTTGCCAGCTGGCACATTGGATGGGTGCTTCAACAGTTGCCAGAGCTCACCCTTCCATTCCGCCAGCCAATCGGCACGTCGGGTGCTAGGGATCAGCATTGATACTGCGGTGACAAACAGGGTGCACGTCCGAAGCCGGATGGTTCTTGGGCGATTGGCGCTCATGCATCCCCCAACGCGGCTCTGGCCGGTTTCTCATCGTCGAGTGAAAGGCGCCTCAGATCGGCAAGTGTCTCCTGAAGTATCTCCTCCCCGCATTCGGTTATCTCGTAATAGCGTCGGCGGGGCCGAGCCTCGGCTCGTGCGACTTCTTCGGACTCCCATTCGGCCCTGACGAATCCGCGTGCTTCGAGCCTGCCTAACTGCGGGTAGACCGTTCCGCTCGGCAGGTCAGTGACCGCCATGAGGTCCAGTCCGTAGCGGTGCCCACTTCTCAACGCCTTGAGGAGAGCGGTACCCGCAAACCCCGGCTTCTTTCGACGTGACATTCTGACCTCTTAGTAGTAATGCTACATAGTACGGGAGATACAGGTTCGAGTTTCATGCCCCAGCTGCCCGCTTCTGGGATCGATCCATCCCACATCCGCGCAGATCTGCCAAGTCGCATACTGCGACGTAAAGTCGTAAGTCTTTGTTTACGAGTCACTTAGCTAGCTCCTTGAATGCGGCACACACGTTGCCTCGAAACTCACCCAAACGTTCGATTCGCAGATCTGCCGATGTGCGACTGCGGCCACTGATGCTGAACTGGGAGGGTTCACGCATGAAAGGGATTCTGATCACCGTATTGGCGATGGGAGTTTGTGCCGGCTCGGCCATCGCACAGGGAAATGCGACCTTGGAAGAAGACCGCGCCGCCATAGAGGCTGCAGCCCGCGACTACATGGAGGGGGCTCTGAACGTCGCCCCCGATCGCATGGAGAGGGCGGTGCACCCCGGATTGACTAAGGTCGTGATTGGCACCTACCCCCAGACCGGCAGGCAATATCTGAGTTACAACACTGCCACGCTGTTGGTGGAGTGGGTGCGCGGTCTAGGGGA
>CAYTDU010000106.1:0-11316 GCA_964436395.1 uncultured Gemmatimonadaceae bacterium
CGGTGGATGGTTGGATCGCAGACTTCGAGCACTTCATAGAAGACAGGAATGTCGTTTCGACGGGCTTCATAGAGGCCATAGTCAAGACGGTGCCCTGGGTCTTTAAAGACGTTGCGCATATTCTCGTGCTCTATGAAGCCGGTTTCCCCAACGACGAGCGGCGGCAGTACGGCATCGACGCGTTCAGCCTGGTAAAAAAAGAAGGGCGCTGGTGGATTGCCGGGATCCTGAACGAGATCCCGGACAGAAATAACCCTATCCCGCCTGAGCTCAGGCCCTAGTTGGGGGGCCTCTCTCCCACTGCCAGCCTCGACATGAGCGATCGTAGGCTGTCTTCCGGCATCACACTGCTGGCATACACCATGTAGCCGTCCATACGCCGGATACCCACCACCGTGTCCGGTGGTGTGACTGTGACCTGGATGAAGGTCGACATCGTTACAGTCGTGTCTCGGTACGCTTCGATTACAAGTGGGTCAGCCCAGTCGAGCAGATGCACGACGCGAAATCCTGTGCGCCCACCAGCTTCGATCTCGCTAAGCTCGTCTATTCCCATGCCCTCGACGATAATTGGGTTTCCTCCAGGCGCTATCGCCTCGGTTTCCTGCTCAACCGGCGTTTCCACACCAGCCGTGTCCGGCGGGGTTTCATCGAGCTGAATCGCAGGCAAGGAATCCACGACGGCTTCGACCGGCGCGAGATCAGCTGAGTTCATAGTTGCCTCTTCTGGGATCTGGACCGCTGTCGTTTCGGCTATTGCTGCTTCTGGAGTTACTACCGGCGGTTCAGCCACCTGGGTTTCGGGTACGACAGGTGTTTCGGTCTCGGCTGTTGGTGTCTGCGTTGCCTCCTGCTGTTCTCCCGAGACCGCAGTAGGCGGACTACCTGAGCCACCAAAGAGAATGAACGTCAAAATGGCTCCTACCAGCAGTCCCACAACGAAACCGCCAGCTGCAAACAAAAACGGCGACTTTGCCTGCGCCTCAGACTCGTCCGGCAACATCATTCGCGGCGGTCGCGAACGGCGCTGTACCTGTTCGGGCTCAGGCTCCATTTCCGCTGGCGCAGAGTGATCTACTTCCACCTGTGTCACCGGAGCATCGGGTTCATCTTTCTCCTCCGGTTCGGCGGCCGCTAGGGCGAATGCTTCCGAGTCCTCCACCGCTCGCGCGATCTCATCGTCGAGTGCATCTGTTCTTGACTCTTCCTCTTCAGCTTCTTCTTTAGCTTCCTCTTCTACCCCCTCCGGAGTGTCGTATTCGTCCGACGGATAGCGGGCCGCAGGTGCGAGCTCTTCCTCAGGTGACCATTCAGCCGCGACAGTCTCCTCAGCGCTCGGCTCGACAACATCAGGTGTCCACTGTGATCTTTCGATTTCCACTTCCGCAGATTCGGTTGCATCGGGGGCTTCTTCTGCCTCTTCGACTTCACCAGTTGTCATCGATTCGGCCAACAGTATGTCGAGCTTGCCTTCCTCGGGTGCTTCTTCACTAGCCACGAAGTCTTCAGGTTGAGTCTCATCCTCGAAATCCGATTCCACCTGAGGCGATTCCGCCGTGGGGGTCAGGTTCGTCGTGATGCCGCGCTGGGAACCCTCCTCAACGAGCCGTTCTTCGTCTTCTTCTGCAGATCTCTCCTCCTCTTCTTCTTCCTCCGTCATCTCCTCGAGATCTTCATCCGTTATGGCCTTCTGGATGGATGATTGGCGCGGCATCCTGTCGAGGTCGAGGAGCTGTGGTGTGAGGGGTTCAGTCTCATGATCTCCTTCACCATCGCGAGGTTCTTCGTGCTCCGGCTCAGCGGAACCGTCGTCGGTACCTTCGCGGTCGTCTGCCTCTACCACTTCCTCGGCTTCATGTTCCACATGCTCTTCTGCTTCGGGTACACCCGTGAGTTCACCAGCAAAGTCATCTGTGACTTGTTCCAGGTGGGTAGAGACACGTTCTGCAGCCTCATCATCTGACTCTTCGTGGTCGAACGAATCCAACAATCTTTCGAGCATGGGCTGGACTTCGTTGTTCGGCCGTCCAGCGAGGTCGTTCAACGTCTCGAGGGCTCTGTCCATTTTCGCCTGTTGGGCATACGCCGCGAATACGTCTCGCGCGGAACCCACATGCCCGTTGTCGATGAGCAATCGCACGAAGTGCGTGTACACATCGGTACGTTCGGGGGCAAGACGGATGATTTTTTCGCAGAGCGCCGTTACTCGAGTCGCAGCGCCCGTCGATGCGTATTGTTCAGCACCAGTTTGGTATGATGCTACAGCTTCCTCGGTCCGATCCAGCTTGAGCAAGAGATCTCCTGCCTTAACGTACAAAGGCAACACCTTGGTTATCGCAGGATTTCCCTCCAAATGCTTCAGTATATGCTGATAGATCGTGAGAGCTTTGTCGATCTGCCCCTGTTGTTCAAAACCTCGCGCCTGATCCTTGAGATCGGATATAGTCGGCACTGTACCCCCGTTGCTCGTTTGGCGTATTCTCTGTGTATAAGGTATAACTGCTGATGACGACGGCAAGCGCGGTCCAATACCACGGTGGTATCTTCAACACCGTCACTACCGCAATAGAGACAAATGAATCGCACGAGAATTGAACGGCAACTCACTGGACTCGCCGCTGCGGTGGCTGTTCTATTTGCATCACCAGGTTTTGGTCAGAGTGTCGGCAATGCCCCGCTCCTGCTTGAGCTACCGGCGAGCACAAGGGCGTTGGCTTTGGGTGGTGCGTTTGTGCTCAGCACAGCTGAGAGTGACGCGATCTTCTACAATGCGGGGTCGCTCGTCAACGCCGAGGGAGTTGGTCTTGGGATTCAGCGATACGGCACTGCCAGCGTTTTGGGGTCGTTCTCCGCGGCTACCGAGTGGGCCGGGGGACAACTCGCTATCGGTGTGCAGGCCCTGTCGTTTGGAGCCGCGGTGCCGTGGTTGGACGGAATTCCCGACAACGCAAATGAACTTTTAACCGATGCACCGGTGGGTGCCTCAGAATTGGTGGGTTCGGTCGGCTACGCGCGCGAACTGTTGGGCTTCAGGTTGGGCGTCGTTGGAAAGGCCGTGGAACAGCGCGTCGGCCCAGGCCGAGATGCCACAGTTGCGGGCGATATTGGCATTGCCCACCGCATCATGGGAATCACGGTTGGTCTGAGCGCTCAAAACCTGGGGCCGGGGTTGAGCATTGGAGACATATCACGGCCGCTCCCGGCACGAGTAACTCTCGGCCTTTCCTCTCCGTCAAGGCAGGTCGGACCGCTCGATCTCGTAATCTCTACTGCTGTGAGCCGTCGTCGGGATGGCGAGATCATCCCTGCGGGTGGCATCGAGGTAGCGTGGTGGCCCATCGTTGGTCGGACCTTCATCGGCCGATTCGGTCTGCGACGTGTGCCCGGAAACGGAGCGTCCCCGTTTACATTCGGAGCTGCTTTCCGCGGGGACGTTATTTCAATCGAATACGCGTTCGAGGAATTCGAAGCTCCCGGATCGTCGCACAGGGTGGGCTTGAGTTGGAGATAGCCGGGTTCAATTTGCCGCTGATGTACGCGGAAGAACGCGGATCCCAACACCTCCCCGCAGGTGATAGAGTCCCAACCCAACCCAACCCAACCCAACGACACACTCCGCGTTGGTACGCGTCGATCCGCGGCTAACGCACATGCACGGCTTGGAGTTTCTCTTACGGCCGTGCTGCAGAGATCCGGGTAAAACCAGGCCTCAGTGCTGAGAAACCAATATCGTCCACTACCACTGTGCCTGCTTCTGAGCGATCGAATTCGAACCGAATAGACCTGAGTGTCGAGATGTCGAGCCGCGTGTTCGTTTCTGAGAAATCATCGAGCAGAATCGAATAAGTCTGTAGTACCAGGTCGAAGTTGTCGGTATAGCGCTCCCGCTCGATATCCTTCCGACGCAGGATGCTGATTTCCAGTGGTTTCCTTATGGGGCCGTACCTGCTGAGCGGGACTCTAGCGGATTCGCCGCTCGCATCGACTACGACGATTGAGAGGTCAATCGGCTCTTCATCTTCTGAGTCGGTTTCTTCTCGATCCCTATCGTCGCTAGAGTCGTCGCGCAGGTTGTTGGCGGTAGTGTCGGTCGCAGTGCTATCGCGCGCTGGCTTCCGAGGCCGAGGTTTTTCTTTGGTGGCCGCCAGCAGGAATTCGAGCGCCGTTTGTTCCGATAGCTTCCATTCTGTAGCGAGGTCGGCTGGAAGCTCTATGTCGTAAGAGACTGGGTCCGCAACCGAATCGGGAGCTCCGGCAACAGCGTTGTTCCAACCGAGCCAGACAGCCTGGTTTTCCTGGGACCCCGAAGTGCTGGTTCGGTTACGCGAACGCAGCATCAATCTGCCCTCTTTCCAGGTACCCAGGCTGTCGCCGCTCAGAGTCACGCCGTCGTGCGTTCCGGTCGAGATGTCGATGTCTTCCTCGAAGGTTGCCAGCGGCGCAAAGTTGCTGGTTTGGAACCGGGTGACGTACATCGTCTTTGGCAGCCACTCTCCAATCACACGATGGTCCCTGAATATCGGCAGATAACGGTCGTCGTCGTGAAGCGTCGCCTCCAGGAATGCGCTGATGTAGATCTTGCCGAACTCTCTTTGCTCATCGGGCGTTAGTAGTGGGCGCAGGTCCAAGATTCGGCCGCTCCGAGGCCCGTTGTCCTTGTTGTTCCAAACCGTGTTCCACTGGCCGTGATTGGCTCGATAGACATAGATCGCGGTTTTGAAGTAATCCTCTTCGTCGGTGAATCGCACCCGATGGTATTGGCGCAGACCGTGAAAACTCGTAACGTCTCCGTCATGGGAGCCATGAAAGACCATGTAGTTCACATTTTCCAACGGCACTCTGCGGCCGGTTGGTAGATATTGGCCGTCGACCGGGGCGATCGCGACCACCGATCGAATGCCGAAGTTGAAGTCGAACGTGAGCGAAGCGTCGTCAGGATAGTATTTGAGTCTGTTGAACGCAGCAGCATGGCCTACGGCCTCACCACCCCGCGAATGTCCCATCAGAGCGATCCGACTCATGTCGACTTTGCCGGAAAAGGGGTTGCCTTCGCTCTCGTTGAACTCCCGCCATGCCTCCAGGTGTTTCAGCAACAGCCATCCTCGTGCGTCGTTCTCACCGCGCGTGCCATTCACGAAGTTCATGTCGACCGAGGTGAGGATGAATCCCCTACTGGCCAACAGTTCGCCGAGGTAACCGTATCCTGGATCGGAGAAGTCACGGGGGTTGTGGTTGCCGTGAACGACCAGCACGAGGGGAAATGGTCCATCACCTTCTGGATACCATACCCGGCCGTTCAGTGGGAAGCCCTTGGGGGTGAAGCCCCAATACCGGTTTCGCGACGATGCCCTGTCACCCAGGCTGATGAGCTTGGAAGCATCCACAGAATCGGTGGTGAACGCGACGGAATCGCGGAACTCCGGACGGCGTTTGTCCGTGCCGGATCCATAGAAAAGACTGTGGACCGCATAGGAGCCCGGTCGAGCTGGGTTGGGAGCGTCCAGCAATTGCCAAGAGAGCACCATATCGGCATCGCTTGGCGTGAGCTTCATCGCGGCGCTGCAGGCAGAGAAACAAACCAAGGCGGCGGCAATCATTGTGTAGCGTACAGTCCGAATCATAATCTCCTCACAATGAATATGCCGGAAAGAGATACTCAACCACAATCCGATTGAATCTGGGCCGCTGAGTGACGCGGATAAACGCGGAGGTTTTTAGACCGCATGGCATTGTCCTGTGCGATTCCGCGGCTATTGTTGAAACGGATAGCGATAGCGGTTCCCGAGTCTTGCGAAGGAGAATCCCCAATGCCAATTCGTTTTACGATGGCAGGGTTATTCAGGTGCTCCTTCCCTTGTGCAGTCATTGTTGCGGTTGCGCTGTCGCCGACGGGCTGCTCGGACGGAGACAGGTCAACCGATGTGAACTTGGTGGCACAGGTGCCGGATACTGGCGCAAGTAGGTCTCTCCGTTGGTCACCCAAAGGTGAGAAGCTCTTTCTTCTGGATGACGACGGTAAGCTTACCACGAATCTGCGGCTGGGTCCTGATGATACCGAACCGCTGCCGCTTCGGCTGGAAAAGGGCCCCGGGCAGGTGTTCTACGATCGGTTGTTGATCGATCGAGATCGCGACGGCGTGTTCGAGGACAATGAACTCCTCGAAACGGAACCCACCGAGATCCGCGGTAGGATGTGGTCGAGCTTCGAGAAGGTCGTTAATGTGCCCGCAGTCGATCCGGAGACCAACGCCGACGTTATCAACGCTTATCCACTGAGCTTCTGGTTTGTCGACGATCCATCAGTCGAAGAAGATGAACTGGTGCTGCGGTTCTCGCGGAGAGGATGGATGG
Source organism: uncultured Gemmatimonadaceae bacterium (assembly GCA_964436395.1). Lineage (GTDB taxonomy): Bacteria > Gemmatimonadota > Gemmatimonadetes > Gemmatimonadales > GWC2-71-9 > JBDGYW01. The sequence continues at coordinate 6,352 of CAYTDU010000106.1, forward strand.
AGGGGCGGCTGAGCATCGACGGGGTAGATGCTGTTGTACTGATCACCGAGAGTGTCATGGACGGAGTGTTCGATCGCTCAGACTCCTGGGCGATGGCGAGCAGGGATTCGGCTTCGAACGTGTACTCGGTCGAATATGCAAGACCGGCGACGCGCCACGCATGGTTGCTCGACCGCGCGTATGAGGTCAGTGAGCTGCATCCGTCTGGTCGAAGGCTGGTGTTGCGGCCATTCGATCCGGGAATGACGCGCGCCGAGGAAGCAGCGGTGGATGATCACCTTGCAGAGGATCGTAGGGCCGCGAGGTCTGGAGACACCGTGGCCTTCCTGCATGATTTCGAGAATGCTGAAGCGCTGGCGCAGGCCGAAGGCAAATCTCTGTTTGTGGATTTCGAAACTGAATGGTGTGGCCCCTGTCACGTGATGGACGAGTGGGTGTACACGGCCGACGTCGTTATCGGGGCATCAGCCTCGTATGTGTCAGTCAAGGTCGACGGCGATGAACGCCCGGATCTCAAAGAGAGGTTTCTGGTAGAGGGCTACCCGACATTGCTGTTGGTCGATGCGGACGGCACAGTGCTGAAGCGCGCAGCGGGATACCAGAGTGTTAAAGAGATGGTTGAGTTCCTGACTGAGCACCAAACAACGCCGTAACGCCGGTTCGGTTCGTGAGTGGTGAGTGGTGAGTCGGTCGCGTGGCCGACTCAGTCGCCCGTCGAGAAAGGTCTTCGGTAGTTCGACGGTCCGGGAATCAACCACCTGAGAGGTTTCGGCGCCCGAACCTACTCACTACGCACTACTCACTCCTCAGCACTTCCGCGGTGTCGACTCTGCTTGCGCGCACAGCTGGCAGCAGGCTGGCTGCTGCCGCAACAACGAGGAAAACGAACAGCGTGCCAACGAGCGTTGGCGGGTCAAAGGCGCTGACCCCGAAAAGGAGCGACGACATCGCCTTCCCGGCGACGACGGCGAGCCCCAATCCGATAATCACGCCTACCAAACTCAGCTGAAGTCCTTCACCGAGAAACCGCGCGCGAATAGAGCTTCCGGATGCGCCGATGGCCACGCGGATCCCAATTTCGCGCGTGCGCTGAGCGACGGAAAAGGCGATGACACCGTAAATACCAAGGCTGGCGAGCAACAACCCGGCGGTGCCGAGGACGGCGAGCAGCTTCGATGATATGCTCCATGGAAGTTTGTTCTGTCCCACGATCGCGTTCATTGTCAGGGATCCAACCGGCAAGTTTGGGTCGACCCGAAGCAGGGCTTCCCGGACAGGAGCTATTGCGAGCGTTGGATCGCCTTCCGTTGAGACAACCAGGAACTGCCGCCGAAACGGGTTCTGGTGGATACACCCATACACTTGTGGGCGCGGCTCTTCACCCAACGCACCGGCGTGAAGAACATCACCAACTACGCCTACTACTGTAGCAGCTGCCCTGCTATCCGTTTCACCGAGTAGAAGCGTCTGCCCCAGTGGTCCATCGCCAGGCCAGTGTGTTTCCGCGAGTGATTGGCTGACCACCACTACCGTAGGGGCGTCAGATGCATCAGTAGCATCGAAACTGCGTCCTGAGAGCAAAGGGATCTCCAACGCCTCGAAATAGCCTGGCGATGCGTAGTTCACAATCGCCATCGGCCACTCTTCGATATTTGCCGGAGTTGACGCGAGCGGCGAGAACGGTTGGGTCGCGCTCTCGTGGTTTTGTGGTACATGCATCACAGTGCCCGCCGCACGAACGCCCGGAGTTGCCCGCACCTCGTCAGTCGCGCGTCTGTAATACATGTCGATCGCGTTTTCGCTTGTATAGTCCGATTCGGGCAGGGTGATCGGAAATGTTGTCTGGTTTGCGACCTGAAAGCCCAAGTCGAGGCGATCCACGGCGCGGAAGCTCTTTAGCATGAGTCCCATGCCGCAGATTAGTGTCACCGCCATGGCGGTTTCGAACACAACCAGGGCTTTCCTGGCTCTTTGTGACTTCAACCCGTGCCCACCGCGGCCACCTTCTTTGAGACCCTCGCTCAGGTCGGCACTGATTGCGTTGAATGCCGGTACAAGCCCAAAGACGAGAATTGCCGCGACAGTGATCGCCACACTGAACAGCACGACATTCCAGTCGAGAGAGGGCGTTCCTATCCTGTAGAGATCCTCTGGTATCACAGCACCCACGAATCCCGCTCCCCAGCGGGCAAGCAGTACACCCAATATTCCTCCCACACTCGCGAGAATGGCGCTTTCGGTCAGCAGTTGCCTCAGGATCCTACCGCGACTGGCACCAAGGGCCGTACGAACGGCAATTTCACCATGCCTCGCGGTGCCCCGCGCAATGTGGAGGCTGGCAACGTTGACGCACGCGATGACGAGAGCAAACACGACCGACGCCAGCATGAACACGAACATGAGCCACAGTATGTCCCACGCGAAATTGAGTGCCTCGCGGAGAGGCTTCACGCTGATCCCGTCGTAGCTACCGTCGATTTCCGGATAGGCAGCCGACAGGTCCCGGAAGACTCCGTTCAGCTCCGAACGTGTCCGTTCGATCGACCAGCCTGGTTTCATCCGGGCCACGATCAGGCTTCCCATGCGGTCACGTCCGAGTTCTACGGGGTTCGCCGTGATCGGTTCCCATATGTCGATGCCGCCGAACGGGAATACGAAATTCTCCGGCATGACACCAATCACAGTGCGTGCAATTCCGTCGAGCGTGAGTGACCTGCCGATGATCGCTGGGTCGCCGCCGTACCGCACCCGCCACAGGTCGTGTGCCAGGATCACTACCGGTTCGCCAACCTGGCGACCTTCCTCAGGTGAGAATGACCGTCCGAGTGTGGGCAAAGCGCCCAATACGCCAAACATGTTGGCGCTGACCATGGCGACACTGGCTCGCTCGGGTCCCTCATATCCCGTGAGATTGCCAGTACCGTAGTGGTACAGGCCAAGCTCCTCGAGCGCCGAACTGCGGGACCGGTAATCCTCCAATTGCAACATCGAGAACCGGAAGCCGCCCCAGTCGCGCGCCTGGTCGATATGGCCGAGTTGCACCAGGCGATCGGGCTCGTGGAACGGAAGGGGCCGGAAGAAATAAGGGTTCATGATGCTGAACACGAACGAGTTGGCGCCGATGCCGAATGCCAGCGTAAGAACGACCGTAATGGAGAAAACAGGGGCGCGGGCAAAGGTCCGTAGTGCATACACGACGTCTTGCTTGAGCGAGCCGATCATGAGCGTTACGTGCTTCAACTGTGTGAGGGTGTCACCAATACAATACGGCTCAGGTCGTCAGGCGTTACAAGTTGCGGGCAGGCGGGCAGACACTACCGTGCCGAACGACGAAAGCCCCCACCTCTCGCGGGATGGGGGCTTGTGCTCCAGAACTTCAAGATGGGCGATTATCCGCCGTTCTGATTCTGATCTTCGATCTGGTTCTGGTACATGGGACGCGCCTTGAGCACTGGCGGCATTTTCACACGTCCGTTGCCGGTGGCGATGACGTTACGGAAAGTTGCTTCAGAATCGAACAACAGGCTTACCGCGCCGGTAGTTTCTTCTGTTACTTCAAGGTCAATGTCTGCCTTTATGCCGGTGTTCTGCGCCGACGGGATCTCTACTGGATAAGTAACCCAGGTCGTTGTATCGTCGGCCACATACCCTCCATCGGGATTTTCGAAACCATAAAATACCGAACGCCCTACGGAGATATCACCCTTGAAAGAGACTTCCGCCCGGGACACGAACAATCTGATCTTGTGGTATTCACCGACCGGAACGGTGCCTTCGGCCAACTGCTCAGGTGTATCTCCTTCGGAAGGGAGCGCAAGCAAATCGAGGTCGAAACTATCCGCACCGATTTCCAAAGTCTCCCACAAGTCCTCACACTGACCGTCCCCTGCTTGTTCGCCCGCGTCCTCGCAGTAGGGGAGAATTTGTATTCCGACGACGGTTACATTCAGTGACCTTACCATGTCCCTGTCTACTCGTCCTGACACGGCCTCAGGTGCACCTACGAGTTCAGAAGCCACCACGTTGAAGAGCGCCTCAGAGGAGGCCTCTTGCAGAGTCACCTGCACGTTCCCCATCCCGTTGTCCACGCCTGATACCTCTCCGCAAGCACCAGCAATCAACACCAATCCGGCTGCTGCGGCTGCGGCCTTCACCTTCCGAAATGTTCGCGAGTTCATCTTCCCTCCAGAAATTCACTTTATACAGATGCCGGCTTTGCGGCTGTTTCCTGCAATCAAGACAACACGAGCGGCCGAAAGGTAACGCTCGTGTTTTTGGGGCAGCTATTCATCTAGATGATGCCTATCCGCCAGCTCAGACCTGCGGTAAGATCCGGGGCCATCTCTGAAAGACCCGCCGCAATGTTCATGCTAACTGCGCCGATTCCGGCGAGGCGAGTGATTGATCCGCTGACCATGTATGAGTCCGCAAACCCCTCCACTACTGATCGCGCGGCAAGGAAACTCGCGGATCCGCCCCACCCAGTTGTTCCGAGATAGGCAATACTTGCCGCCCCCATCAGGCCGTCGCGTAGATCCAAATCGGGCAGATCGCCGAATTTCCAATAAGAGAAGTCGACACCTAGCAGCACGTTGGTGCTGAGTCCGTGCGATAGTGAAAGCGATCCTCCAACGTCCCATTTGCCTGTACCGAAGTTGGTGGTGTCGTTGAGAGGAATTTTGGCTCCGACACTTGCCAGCACAGTCGTCCGGCCGTTTTCGGCTAGAACGGTGCTGATATTTACCATTGGATCGCCCAGGGTAACCCGATATCCCGTTATCGAGGAGCCGGGGACATCTACCGGATCTGTTGCTAAGGCGGAGGTTTCGTGGAATGACGGCAACGCTGCGGCCACTTCGGAGTTGTTCCCGCTCTCGCCGCCACCTTGACGACCTTTTCGCGCAGCAGAGGAGTCGGAAACCACGCCGCTCGACGACCCGCCCGTAGGCAGTAGCCCCGTGGCCG
>CAYTDU010000107.1:0-11287 GCA_964436395.1 uncultured Gemmatimonadaceae bacterium
GTGCGGTCATTCGAAATTCAAGCTCCTGGGTATTCCGAAAGAGGAGTTTCCGAACTTTCCTGCAGTAGACTTTTCTGAAAGCTGGATGATCACATCGAGCGATTTACAGAAGCTCATCGGTCATGTTGCCTTTGCGGCGTCGACAGAGGAGAGTCGGCCGATTCTGAACGGCGTACTTTGGGAACTGAGGCCGGAGCGCATGCGTATGGTTGCGACCAACGGCCACAGGCTCGCCAAGATGGACGTACCAATTGCTGGCGGTACGACGTCAGCTGAGTTCATCGTGCCGCCAAAGGCGCTCGAGCAGGTCAGAAGGCTATTTGGGCCGTCAGACGAAGTTGCAATTGCGCGCAGCGACAACCACCTCGGCTTCAAGTGTGTGTCTACCGTGGTATTCACGCGGCTCATTGAGGGACCGTATCCGAACTATGAGCAGGTTATCCCTCGTGAGAACGACAAGAGAGCAACCGTGGGCAAACAAGGCCTGATAGCGGCGCTGCGCCGGGTCGGTGTTGTGGCAAGTGATCAAACGCACCGTGTGCGGCTGGCGTTTGGAACAGACACACTGGGCTTCTCGGTGAGCACGCCGGACCTTGGTGAAGCGCAAGATGAGATATCCGTTGGCTACAGCGATGAACAACTCGAGATAGGGTTCAACGCGAATTATCTACTGGACATCCTGAAATACATGCCCACCGACGATGTGGTAATGACGCTCAAGGCGCCGGAGCGGGCTGCGACGGTTGAGCCGCTGGATTGGGAAGATCCTGCCGAGTATCTCTGCCTCGTAATGCCGTTGCGCCTACTCGAATAACGCAGTGATGAGTGCTTGGCGGCCTTCAATGGCGCCAGGCCGTCAGCGGGTTGGTAGCCAGACCTGCGGCGCTCACCGTTTCGACGCGCGTAGCAGGATCACTGGGTGTCACTCCTGCAACGAAGACGCCGCGTCGCGCGCCCCCCAAAGACGCACCCAACCACCACATTGTCACGCCGAAGTCGCTATCCACATTAACGGCTGTAAATGCGGATACTGGCAGAGCCCTGCCAAGCGAAACTTCGGCACCCGCTCGGTACGCCATATCGTATCCTGTTTCTGCGATCCGATTCTGAGCCATCGCCTCTCCCTTAACGACGAGAAAATCTGGCAGCAATGTCCAGCTGAGGCTCGCAACGCCAGTGAGCGGGAGTGTGTCGTTTCGCACTTCGGGCTGGCCAATGTTCCGCAAGACTGCGCCGAACTGGATCGAGGGCAACAGGCTATAGCGGATGCCGATGTCAAAGCCGGTGTCGTTGTTACCAGATCTGAAATGCGAAACCGCCACACCGAGAGTCCAGAGACGAAGCGCCCGTGCCAATGCGAGCCGGTATGTGTGGATTGACGAATCGTTGAAGAGGCGCTCGCGGTTGTACCCGAACGATAGACCCTGTGAGTTGAACCCGAAGCTGAGTTGTGAAAGGCGAGTGTCTTGATCGATTGGTCGCTGAAGCACGAACTCGCCAAACAACGACGCTTCCGGAACAACGGCTAGGCCGGCAGGATTCACCCAGATGGCGCGTGCGTCACTTGCGGTCGCGGCGAACATGTAGTCAGCAGACCGGGGTGCAAAGGACTGGGCAAAGCCCAGCTCGAGCATCAGGCACAGTGCGCCACCGAGAATTAGTAGAGTGCGGGCCATGGTCACCTTATCAATATTGAGTCAATATGGGTCTGATTGATCGGAATCACGATCTCCATATCTGTGATACGCGCTTCGCCCTCCGAAGTGTCGGCTGAGACCATACCAAGGTAGCGACCCGTCTCGCTCAGGTACCTGTGGGTATGTCTTCTGCCAGTCCCTTCCAGGGTGAACGACCGACCCGCTTGGTCGCCCGTGCCACTGAACGTGTAATTGGATGTGGTGATTATGTGGAGCGCGCGTTCACCGGCTTGATGTGTCCAGTCAGTTGCAGAGTGCTGAGAAATCATCTGAATGGTATTGTCCAACCCGTTCACGGCCATCTGTGTTTCCGTGGTGTCCGACCAATCGTCACCGGATTCAACGCCACGATCCGGCACGATGGGGAAAAAAGGTCTCAGGAGTCGATCGGCAATCTCGCGGGCCAGCGGGCCCGCATCTTCACCGCCGGCGAAGTCGCTCAGGCGACCGTCACGCCCCACATTAGCTGTGAATGCCGTGCCCCACGCTGAATCAACTTGCTCGGGCATAATGCCGCCCGTCGCACCGTTGAAGAGACGGATTGAGTCCAACACTAGTGTAGCGGCGAGTCCCTGTGCCGCTGCAGCCAAGTCTGTATTCACGAAATACTCGAACGCGAAGTCTGTATGGGTGGGTTGCTCATCGAAGTACTGCGTCGTTCGCCCAAGGCTCACACCACGATATGTGGCGGTGAACGGCTGGTAGTGGGCGCGTGTGACCACTTCGAGTTCCGGCTGCCCGCCGCGGAACATCCCACATGCTGACACGGCAGCCGAGGCCGCAACCAGCGCGCCAAATGTATAGCCTGTGGAGGAAATCCTCATTCTACTTCTTTCTCTGAGAAGTCTGGTCGTGTGTGCGGGAATCATACGATACGAGGTTGTTTGGAGCCAGGGGGAAGGTGGCGGAGCCGTAAGCCGAGTTCTGTTCAGGCATCAGAGACGCCTGGACGGTCATCTGTCTGGGATGGCGGTCACCCGTCACCTCTGGCGGCCTACCCGCGGCTCGAGCGGCCCGGGTCAGGCCTCGCCGCCTATTTGGCCTTGCTCCGACTGGGGGTTACCGTGCCACGCCTGTTACCAGGTCGTGCGGTGGGCTCTTACCCCACCTTTTCACCCTTACCTGCCGCCAGGACAGGCGGTTTGTTTTCTGTGGCCCTTACCGTCGCCTTACAGCGCCCAGGTGTTACCTGGCAGTCTACCCTGTGGAGCTCGGACTTTCCTCGACCCGAGAAAATCGAGCCGCGACCGTCACGCCCCACCACCGTCTCCAAAACATAGCGTCCAAGTCGGGCACAAAGAAGGCGCGAGGTTGTTGATGAATTGGAGGTCCGTGTTGACGAAAAGTTGAGACTCGAGTGTTAGGGTGTTGGGTGCGCGTAACAGGGGACGGCAATGGATCTCTACGAAACCTTGAAGACAGTTGCTACCGTGGTTGAGCCACCACTGCGCTCACAGGTCGACGCGGCTGTCGGAGATGACTACACCGCGCTGCACACCAATTCGATGGGCGAGGCGCTGCGTGCCGTGCGAGAGAGGCCAGTGGCCGCAGTTTTCGTGTCACCTCGCTGTGTGAGGCGCGATGAGCTCCCACGAGTGGCTGCACTGGTTGACGGATTCCCAGGAGTGTCGACAGTGGCGGTGGTTTCTGGGCACGACCGGAATTCCAGCGAACGCCTGTTGGAGTTGGGTGCGTTTGGAATTCGCAGAATGGTAGACATCACTGCCTACGATGGCTGGCGCTATCTGCGTGAACTGCTGTCGCACCCTTCATCGCCGACTGCGGCGAGAATCTTCAACAGTTTAATCCCAGCCATGGGTCAACCAACCGAGGATTGCAGGACGCTGTTCGAGGCATTGGTTCGCTTGGCTCCAGAGGTGGCAACCGTGAAGGAGTTCACGCGCCGTTTGAACATTTCGCAAAGCACATTCATATCGCGGTTTCACCGAACAAACATGCCGTCGCCGAAACGGTACCTGGTAGGCATTCGACTACTGTACGCAGCGGCTTTTCTGGAGCTGCCGGGGTTGTCGCTCACGGACGTAGCTTACCGGCTGCAATACTCGTCGCCCCAGAGCTTTGGACGTCACTTGCGTACGGTACTTGGGAAGACTGCCGGTGAGTTCAGAGCTCGGTACCCGTTCAAGGTGGCAATGGATGAATTCCTGGAGCGCTTGATCGTTCCCTTCCGACACGAGTTCGGCACCTTTCATCCGCTCGACAAAGGGGTGGGATATCTCGGGCAAACAAGGCGATCTCGGGGAAGGGACGATCACCCCCCCCTCTTTGCAGGGCGCGCGGTATGCTAGCGCGATTGATCGGAGAATCGCACGATCTCCATTCGGAGACGGTCCGACACATCCGTGATTTGCTTGCAGGACCGCTCTATCTCTTCCAAAAGAGATATCTGCTCCGTCACGTCTGCCGACGCTTGCTGAACCTCGGTGGACCACCGTGCCATCTTGTCTCTAGTGTTGGAAAACATGTCCTTGAAAGAGCGAGCGTAATCGGCCTGTGATTGACAGCTTGTGGATGTTGCGCTCACAAAATCGACAGCGCGGGTGGAACCGGAACGGATCCGCTCAAGTTCCGCCCTAGCTTCATTCGCAATCTCGCTAACTTCAGTGATCTTTTCCTGGCAGGCAGCCATCGCGCTGGCGGCTCCAGCGTTTTTGGCATTTACTTCGCTCACGAGATCGGCAACGTCGCGAGCAGACCTACCTGCTTCACCGGCAAGGGTCCGAACTTGATCCGCCACAACTGCAAATTCCTCTCCGTGTTCTTCGGCGCGCGCAGCTTCGATTGCTGCATTCAATGCGAGTATATGCGTGTGACGTGCAACCTTGCCGATGGAGATGGCTGCGGAGCCAATCTGTCGAGACATTGTGCTCAACTCCTCTACTATCTGAACGGTCCTTTGGATGTCCTCACTAATGGCGGACACTGTCTCCATGGCCCGTGAGATCTTCTCTTGGCCACCGTCGGCGGTCTCCTCGAGTTCACGTACCTGCTCGGAGTTGTCCTCGGCTTGAGATTGCAGTTCTTCGATGATTCGCGAGACGGTGTTGGATTTCGCGCCGCCCGCCTCGGCAGCCGAACTCAAATCGTGGAAATCCGAGGAGAGATGGGATGCGAAAGATGCAATCCTGCGGCTTGATTGTATGGCGGCGCCCATGGAATGAGCAGACGTATCACCCAACGCAGCTACTTGCGCAGCGTCGCGTCGAATGGCATCGACCATTGAGGTCAACTGCCTTAGCAGTTCATCTTGGGACTGCTCAACCAGACCCAAGGAGTCATTGCGAATGGCGCACGTGTTCGGCGCGCAATCGCCTTTCAGGGCAATTCTGAATCTTTCGCCCATGCCGGTGATCCGGCGCACCAGCTCCATGTGTGCCCCAAGCAGAGTGGCCGCCACAGTTACGAAAAAAGCGAGATCCAGCAAAGCCCCGGCTGTTGAGCCGGCCGATACGTAGTCCGAATCGGAAAACTGACCGTGCAATACTGCAGCCGCGACGAAGATCACCGATGCGGCACACAGGGCAAATGCAACGAGAGCCCTTCCCGGTCGTAAAGCGCAAGGAACTATCACCAAGAACAACCCTGCCGTGGCTCCTCCCGGTCCGATGTACAGGATCGCCAACCCAACCAGGCACAGATCTATCAAGCAGTATGCGAAGATCAGATACGGTCTGTACCAACCGGATCTGAGCAGTCTCACCAGGAATAGATTCGCAAAAACGCCGACAGTGGCGAAGGCGGCGATGATCCAAGGCGACTGAGCCGAGAGGTGAAGGGAACTCCCGATAATGAGCAGCACAGTGCCTATGCAAACGATCCCCCATCGCCATCGCACACCGACTGTGAGTGCATCGACATCTACAGAGCGAGTGAGTTCGTCGGCCATTTGTTTAATTGCAGGGCCCGATCTAGTCTTTGGCCCGCCTGTCTTTAACGAACGACCTGATTGAGCCGAACAGTCCCTTCTTCGGCTCTGGTTTAGACCCCTCAACACCTTTGGCCAGTTCTTCAGCGAAAGCAAGAACCGTAGGTTGCCGGTCTGCTGGTTGACGTTCTAGCCCACGCATTACGGCCGCCTCGAGTTCGGGCGGGAACTTGAGATCTCTGACTGCCTGATTCAGGGGTTTTGGCGGCTGTGTTAGGAGTTGTTGAAAGACTTCGCGCGGTGATCGGCCGGGGTGAGGGAGGACACCCGTCAGTAGGTAGTACGTGATCTTGGCCACGCTGAAGATATCGGCTTGCTCACCAACCAGCTCACCGGACAGCGCTTCGGGAGCGACGTACTGGAGAGTACCGACGAAGAAGCCCGTTCTCGTCAGCCGGTCAGACGCGGGCTCCTGCGCGTCGCGAGCAATTCCAAAGTCGAGCAGCTTGACGATGCGGCTGCTGGGGTCGTACACGACGTTCTCGGGTTTCAGGTCGCGGTGTATGATCCCCACAGCATGCGCGGCGGCCAGGCCATTGGTCAGCTGCGATACGATATGTACCACCTCCGCTGGGGCGAGGGGGCCATTCCGCTGCGCATATGTCGAAAGCGGTTCGCCGTTGACCCATTCCAGAGCAAGGTAGTACAGGTCCCCTTCTTGGCCGTAATCGTAGGTACTCACAACAGATTCGTGCTCCACGCGCGCGCCGAATCCAGCCTCACGCAAGAACCGCTTGACAGACGTTGGATCTTTGCGGAGTCGTTGCTTGAGGAACTTCACGGCGCATTGCCCGTGCTCGGGGTGTGTTGCGCGATATACCGTGGCCGTACCACCTTCGCCTACGAGTTCTTCGAGCTCGTATCCGGCGATGCTGCGACCTGCAAGATTCTCTTTGGTCATTGAGATGGCGAAAGTAACAGTCGATAGCCACACCCGGCAAGTCGGAGCCTGCGGCGCCCGCCATTTGTGGCCCGCCATTTGCCGTGTATCAATGCACAACACTCGGTGGACGATCGAACGGTGGTGAACGAGAGACCATCGTTAGATTGGGTAATTCGCTTGATGATGGCATCTGAGTCAGGAGAACGGACATAGATGGACTGTGCTCGCAAACCGCAGTTGATCGTTGCTGGAGCCTTACTGTTGTCTGTGCTCCTGTTGCCGTGTGCAGCGCCCGCGCAGCAAATGGACCCACCGGAGTCGGATGGGGCATTGTGGCACGAGGCTGTTTCTCTGAGAACAGAGCTTCGCGGAGATACGGCTGATCGACAGTTGGTCTTCAGAGCCGCAGCCCTGGAAGTGGCCATCGGCATGCCTGAACGCGCGCTAGCGGTGTTGGAACGTTACGCGGGGCCCGACTCATCGTGGGATGCGGTTGGGTTTCGGTTTCGGGGCGAGGCAGAGTTCGCCGTTGGGAGGTACGACCAGGCCGCGTATTCGTTCCTCCGCGCAGCGGAGCTATCGGATTCAACCGACAAAGCGATTCTCACGGCGCGTGCTGGTGTGGCGTTTGATAGCGCCGGTAAGAGCGGCGAAGCTTTGGATAGATATTCGAGTGCGGCGCTGGCGCTGCCACGTCTGGCTGGTTGGCTCGCGGTACGCCAGGCGGCGGTCAGCACAGACACCGCTTCGGCGTTTCGATTGTTGTCATACGCTGCCCCTGAGGCGGCTACGCTTGCTGCTCGTACTCGCGGCCTTCTCTACGTTCAGGCAGGAGACACAAATAATGCGGTAGCCGCATTTGAGGATGGCGGGTATCCGTACAGGGCCGCTCAGCTTGCTCTGGAGTATGGCGACAGTGCCACGGCAAGACACCTCGCATATCGGGCACTCGCTGCAACTGATACATCGGTGGTCCGTGGAGCAACGAGCGTTGTCGAGACAGTTTTCCCCCCCAATTCGCCTGAGGAATTCCTGGATCTGGCTGCTGCTGCCCGCAGGCTGGGATCCACTCGGAACGCAGGTCGGTACTCGGGTAGAGCTGTCACTGCAGGTGATTCATCAGTAGAGACCCTTCTCTACTGGGGTGAATTGCTGTTTGCCTCCGGATCACGTCGTAGTGCGTTGGCGGTATATACGCGGGCGGCAGCCAAAGAAGGTGAGGCTGCACGTGACGCAGCTTTTTGGCGAGGCCGAACGCTCCTCTTGCTGGGCAGAGTGAATGAGGGAATGGCCGAACTCACGAGCTTCGTTGAACGATTTCCACATCATCACGCTGTACCCCGTGCCCTGTACGGTATGGCAGACAGACGTCGTCGTGAACGCCGTTTCGACCAGTCGGACAGCCTGAACCAGATAGTTGTCCAACGGTGGCCCCGTAGTCGCTATGCTTCGCCGGCACGGATGGATATGGCCGCCGTCGCAATGACCCGCCGAGACACGGTCTCGGCAATCAAGTGGTATCGGAAGGAGATAGAGGTCAGGGGCAGCCAGCGAAACGTGGCTCAGTTCCGGCTTGGCGAGATTAGGGCGGCATCCGGGGATACCGTTGCTGCGCGGGCGATTTGGGCCGCGCTGGCGCGCACGGATTCATTGGGGTACTACGGGACGGTCGCAAGAGCTGCGGCCAAGATGCCACCACTGAACATCGAACCGGTTGTCAAACGTCCTAGAACTGCGGAGTCCCAGGAGATTCTCGGGACCCTAGATCTCCTGCAGGAAGCCTACCTGACTGAAGAACTGGGAATTTTCCTCGATACAATCAAGGCAAGGCGAACGCGGCCGCCCAGCGAGTTGCTTGATTTGGCTGAAGGACTCATCGAGCGGAACTTCGTCTTGGAGGGGATACATCTTGGATGGCTGGCGTCACGATCTTACACGCTCAACCACCCACGCGTGTTGCGGGTTGTATTCCCATGGCCATTCCGAGATCTGATAGAGCAGAAGGCGCGCGAACTGGAACTAGATCCGTATCTTATTGCAGCGTTGATTCGACAGGAATCTGCGTTCACGCCTACTGCGGTTTCTAGGGCCGGGGCGCACGGTCTCATGCAGTTGATGCCGCGTACGGCGCGCGAGGTTGCCCGTCGGGTTGGTGCGGCTTGGGATGTGGGGTTACTGACGATCGCTGACGCCAATCTGCACCTCGGAGCGAATCACCTGGCAGGGCTGTTGAGGCACTATGACAACCGCGTGGTACCGACTCTAGCGGCATACAATGCAGGCGGGACGCCAGTTAGGCGGTGGCTAAGATCCACCGACAGCGATGATCCGGTGCGGTTCATCGAACGCGTAACCTATGTTGAAACGCGCGGGTACCTGAGAACTGTGCTCAGGAACTTGGCTCTATATAGGGCTCTATATCCGAGCCACACTGAGGGATCCACGTACAGCCGATGAAACCGGCTGCGGTCCGGCGGCTCCTGCATGCGAGTACAGCCGCGATATTGCTGGTCGCGTTTTTCGGATCTGTAGGACTTCTGCGCTACACGTTGGCTGGCTTGGCGGCAATCGCGTTGCTTCTGGACTGCCTTCGAGTATCCCGACCTGCGGTGGGTTCGTTGTTTCGCAGACTCGTGCCTGTGTTCCGAGGGTCTGAGGCACACCGACTCAGTGGCGCCACGTGGCTTTGCATTGGGTATGCGGCCGCGGCATGGTGCCCGTTGCCAGCCGCAACCGCGGGCATATTGGCAGGAGCGTTCGCGGATCCCGCCGCCTCGTTGGTTGGATCGGCGTTCAATCGAGAAGGTTTGAAGAAGACTTGGGCTGGCAGTGCAGCTGCAGCGGTCGTGGCGGTTTTGGTGCTGTTGCCTATCGGGATACAGATAGGCGCTGTTCTTGCCGGTGCACTCGCTGCAATGGTGCTCGAGCGATGGCCCGGCCCGTTAGACGACAACCTCGTCGTGGCCCCCGGTGTTGCGCTGGTTGTCTTGCTGGTGATGTAAGGCCGGCGCGGACATTCGGGGTGATGGATATCAACTATCTTCAGAACATGAATGCTGAACCGAACGACCGGCTCTTTCTGATCGATGGATACGCACTGATTTACAGAGCGTTCTTTGCAATGATCAATCGACCGCTGCGCACCAACAAAGGTGAAAACACGTCGGCGGTCTGGGGAGTGGCGAACTTCCTTCATCGCCTCCTGGAACGCCACGACCCGACATACATAGCGTGGGTACACGACGCAGGTACCTCTTTTCGGACTGAGACATTCCCCGATTACAAGGCCACGCGAGAGAAACTCGACGAAGAGATGCAGCAGGACTTCGATCGCTCAGTCGAGAGGATCGAAACACTATTGGAGGCGTTCAGGATCCCGCTAGTGGTAGTCGACGGTTACGAAGCGGACGATGTGATCGGCACGCTTGCGACGCAGGCTACAGCGATGGGGTTGGAAGCAGTAATCGTTTCGGGTGACAAGGACTTTTACCAGTTGATATCCGAAAACATCGTGCTGCTCAACCCCGGACGCGGTGGACCATCTCCGGTGGACGAGAAATTGGTTGACGTCACGAACGCTGCGGAGCGATTGGGCGTGGTCCCGGAGCGGGTGATCGACTACCTGGCCCTCGTCGGGGACTCGTCAGACAATGTACCGGGCGTCAAAGGAATAGGTGACAAGACTGCTAGAGCGTTGATCGAACAGTTCGGAGATCTGGATACGATTCTCGAACGCGCCGAACAAGTAAAGGGAAAACGCGCGCGCGAAGGATTGTTGGAATATGCGGACGAGGCTCGCTTGAGTCGCAATTTGGTGACGATTCAACGAGATGTTCCGATCTCACTCGACCTCGAGGAGTGCAAGGTGAAGAAACCGGACAGCCGGACTCTTGCGCATTTGTACTCGGATCTCGAGTTCCGATCGCTAGCGGAAAAAGTTGCGGTAGACGATCAAAAGCCCGTCAACTTGGAGTCGGTGCCGGCGGCCCAAGAACTCTCAGGCGAAGCAGCGATAGTCGCGAACCCAGATGAAGTTGCCGGAGTCGTCGACAAGATAAGAGACGCTTCACGTGTAGCATTGGTGACCAAAGGTCACAGCAATGTGAATCGCACCGCGCGTTTGGTGGGCGTTTCACTGGCCATCGAACCAGGGGGTGTTTGGTATTTTCCGTTCGATCACGAGTCACCCGACGGTGAGTTGGTGGCGCAGGAACCACCCGGCAACCTTCCGGATCTACGCGCCGAGGCGCTGAGGCCGCTGGTCGACCTGCTTCAGGATCCATCTGTGCCCAAGGTTGGCCATGATGTGAAACGCGACTGGCTACTGTTCCGAAACGCCGGCGTCGAACTCGCAGGCGTGAATTTGGACACGATGCTTGCGAGCTTCGTCTTGGATCCGGGCCGTCGTTCTCACGCGCTCGCGGAAATCGGCTTGGAAAACCTAGATGTCAGGTTGCGTCCGGTATCCGAAGTCGTCGGCAAGGGCAAGTCTGAGCGCCCGTTTTCCGAAGTTTCGGTCAAGGACGCCGCTGCATTCTGTTGCGCCGAGGCTCAGACAGTGCTCCGATTGAGCAATCTGTTCACAGAACGCTTGGACGACAGCGCCGCTCGCGACCTGGTGGAACGGATTGAGATGCCCCTCACTGCGGTGTTGGTAGACATGGAGTGGCGCGGCATCGCCATCGATTCTGCCAGGTTGATGGGACTCTCCAACCGGTTCAGCCGTGAGCTCGAGAGCTTGCGGGATGCTATCTACGAAGC
>CAYTDU010000108.1:0-11189 GCA_964436395.1 uncultured Gemmatimonadaceae bacterium
ATCGGTTGCGCAACGGCATTCCATCTCGCTCAACGAGATCTGGACGTCACGGTGCTCGAGAAGAACGTGTTGGGAGCCGGAGGCACCGGCCGTTCGTCGGCGATCGTGCGACAGCACTACTCAAATGAGTTGACGGCACGTATGGCGCTTCACGGGCTCCATGTCTTTCAGAGGTTCGGTGAGCTAGTGGGCGGCGAATGCGAATTCAAGTGCACCGGTTGGGTCACGATAGTCGCCGCAGCCGATCTCGAGGGTGTCGAAGCCAATGTCAGGCTACTACAGAGCCTCGGTGTCAAGACCGAGCTCCTTGCGGCCGAGGATCTGACACTGATGGTCCACGGGCTCGACGTGGATGATTCGATCGCCGTGGTCTACGAGCCCGAAAGCGGCTACGCCGATCCCCATCTCACTGTTACCGGCTACGCCGATGCGGCGCGCAGGTTTGGCGCGACCTTAGTGCAGGGAACGGCGGTTACCGGGGTACGATTCTCTGCCGACAAGGTGGTGGGCGTAGACACCACCGGTGAGCAGTATGATGCGCCAATCGTCATCAACTGTGCGGGCCCGTGGGGTGCCCAGGTGGCCAAGATGGCAGGCGTGGCCGCACCGATAACATGTTCACGCGTTCAAGTGGGTGTGTTCCGCCGCCCTGCCGCTTTCGCTGGGCACCCGATTGTGATGGACTTCATCAACGGCATCTACCTTCGTCCCGAGACCGGAAACATTTCATTGGTAGGATCGATAGACCCTGCGGAAGCAAACGACGTCGTGGACCCTGACGACTTTCCGGAACACGCGTCTACAGAGTTTCTGGAAGAGATGGGCGAGCAGTTCGTGAAGCGATACCCGCCCATGGAGGCGAGTGAGTGTTTGGACGGCTATGCCAGTGTCTACTCAATAACGCCCGACTGGCATCCGATCATCGACGAGGTACCGGCCGGAAGTGGCTCGTACATATGTTCTGGATTTAGCGGGCACGGTTTCAAACTGGCGCCCGCGGTGGGGCTGATGACCGCGGATCTGATCACCAAAGAAGAGAACCCACAGTTTTCCACTCACATGTTTCGATTCAGTCGATTCGCCGAGGGAGATTTGGTGAAGGGGCAGTACGAGTATTCGATCTTTGGGTGAGTTTTGACAGGGAGCGGGGAGCCCGGGTCACGTCCCTATCAACAAACCCGGAAGGGTGAAGCAGGCCATTCAGTCGGTGGTCGATCCGCCGAGTCCACCGCGACAATCCTCCGGATGCCAAGCGAGCACCTACTCTCAGCAAGACGGTGATGTATGGAGAACGATCGGTCTATTGCGCGCCGATGAGCGGCTTCATGCGATATGCCGGTACATTGGAATTCTCAGGAATCAACCACGATGTTCGCCAACCCCGATTGGAACAGCTGACCAAATCGGCTGAGCTGTATCTCCGTGAGCTCGAGGATCAAAGCTTTCAGACGGAGCGGTTGAGCGTTTTACGTAGGCCGTGGTGTTGTGGGTGAGCGCAGAATCGTTGCCCTCAGGACGAAGAATATCACGCAAGAAACCAAGACTCCAAAAACCGCCGGATCGAAAACGGTTCGGTACGGCGTGAGTCGATAGATAAATGTAGCTGCCGTGGCAACGATCATCGTGACGAAGATGTTCGTTGTCAGTTGTGGCGACCGTTCCGTCGACAAAACTCCCACGCAGACCGGTAGAATTACTGCCGGCGCCCATACGTGGTACGTGAATAACAGCAGATCGATAATGTCGGACCAAACGACTGCAACGACTATCGCAAAACCACCCAATACAGCGGAGCAGACTCTCGCCACACGGAGCGCTCTGCCGTCCTTGGTGTCCTGCCACCCGAACTGATGCTCGAACAGGTCCTTCACAAAGATTGCAGTTGACGAATTGAGGGCGGAGTCTGCTGAAGACATCACGGCGCTCAACAGTGCCGCGATTATCAAGGCCCCCACGATAGGGTTGTTCAGTTCCGTTACGACCATGGGCAGGGCCTGTTGCGGCTCTATCTCCGGAAAATGCAGGCGGGCGTAAAGGGCGATGAAGAACAGAATGGCCGGGAAGGTCAATGCCAAGAAAGCGCCAACCCCGGCAATCCCGATTCTCGTGTGCCTCACGTCTCGTCCGACACAATAACGCGTGGCGTAACCTGGTGCGAACGCCTCGCCGAACAGAAATGCGCAGAACGTGGTGATCAAGAACACCCAACCTCTCCCACCATCTGGTTGGAAGAACTCTACAGGTATAGCCGCTCTCGCCTCACCCCAGATGTCGACGGTTCCGGGTATACACAGCACCAGCGTAATCACGAAGCCGACAAATAGAATCACGAATTGGTAGATGTCGGTGTGAATGACTGCCATCAGGCCGCCTGCCGTACTGTATATGACGACCAGCGAGCCGCCGACGATGATTGCCCACCTCAATACCGCTTGAGCGTCGGCGAACTCCGGTAAGATTGCGGACAGCACGGTTCCGAATGCCGCCATCTGAACGGCGATGATGAACACGGAGAACAGCAGAGATAGGATTAGAGCGAGGAACCGCGGCGCCTCTCCAAACCGGTGACCGAAGTAACCGGCAACCGTGTAGAGCTCAGCCCTGCGAAACCGTGGCGCAACCACGAGGCCGGCAAATATGAGGTGAATGTACCAGCCGGCCGAGACAAAGAGCATGAGGAGGCCCCAGTCGTAGGTTCTCCCAATGGCGCCGATCGACGCCCCACCACCGATAATGGTCGCGCCCATTGTGCAGAACAGGAGGAACCAAGGTGTTTCGCGGCCGGCGAGCAGATAGTCGTCGGCATCATGGATTACCCGAAACTTCAGTACACCCTTAAGGAAGATGAAACCGATATAGGTGCCTACGATTCCCCAGAGTATCAGCTGGTCTGACAGGCTTTGGTCTCCTTCGTGAGTGTTGCGTTAGTGCGCGTCACACTCCCCAGCGCTCCAACAGACCGCCGAGCCAACCTCCTGCATCGAAGATTGCAAACTGGGCTGGTTCGGCCCGCAGCTTGTCCAGTGAGGATCCTGCAATGTGGTAGGATCTGGATCGGTGCCAATGCTCGTCGATCCAGGCGTCAATCTGGTCGAAGCTGTACCAATGGGATTCGTAATCGGTGTGGGTCCTGATGTGACCCTCCGCGATCGTAGTTTGAGTTGCTGTTGGATCTCGTTGCAGTACCAATCCAGCTTTGACCAGTTTCCCGGCTTCGTCGAGGACGTCGACCGTTATCTCAGGATCGGGGTCGTGCGCTCGCTTGTAAGCTCTTGGAAGCTTGTTGAACTCTGGCGAAGCATAATCATCAGGTGTCAGCCAAAGGGGTTGACCACAGACGTTCATCGTCGATTCGTAGTTGCCCAGAGCGTACGACTCCACCGCCTCGCCACGATACGAGCTTATGATGGCAATTCCCTCCGATTTCTCAACGGCGCGTCGCATTGACTTGAAGAGCTCCACGGCTCCTTCCGGTCCCTGAGTGACGCCGATACTGTTGCATACAGAAACGAGTACCGGTAACGGCTCCGCTGGCATCGGTTCCAAGTCGAATGCCGAGCCTGTCTCGAAGTACCAGGAACCATCCAAGAGATGAGCGAGTCCGGCCGCTTCCATCTTTCGTTCCGCCAGCCCGATCATGCTACTCGAAAAGTCGATTCCCCCCACAGAAGCGAGGCCCTTCGCAAGTTCCGGATCGTGTTGACATCCCGGGTTCGCACGACGAACGGTAGTCATAGCCTCCTTCACATCATCCGAGAATTGGTGCTCGTTGCTAACCTTGAGGCCGTAACGCAAATGCAATCTCGCCGATCCACAGCCGACATCGTACAGGTGAACTTGGCGACCTCGGTCGCGGATCAAGTAGGCGAGCAACCGGTCGAGGAAATCTTCCTCGAATGATTCGTATGCGGTTACGTCGGGATGACCCCCAACGATTTCTTCCTCGTATGTTTCGGCACAATCATCCCACACGCGCTTGTCGCGTTCGTATTGCTCGGCGAGGGTATCCTGTATCACACCACTGCTCCCGTGTTTCTAGTTGCCGTCTTGTCCTTGCACCACTCTCAATACCGGCGCGACTTCGGTGTCTTCGGTACTTGTGAATGACGCGTCAAACTCGTCTAGACTCGGCCGCACGTGTTTTGCGAAATACTTGCCGCTCATGAGCCGCAGTAGAGCCGCGTAGTTCAGGTGGAACTGTATCGAGTCGCCTACACTCAGGCCGTCGGGGTGGTCTCCGAGGTTCACGACCGTGATGTCGCTGCTCGCTCCAGCGATTATGTACCTGGGGTCCACGGGCCGCAGGCCGGCTATGTCCGTGTCCAACTGGCCGACCGTGACCAGTGCACGGAAGCCGCGTTGACCCGGTTTGTACTCACCATTTTGTGATGAGTCGAACGGCGTGATGTTGGACGTCTCGCCCAGAGGGACGAGGCCCTTTTCCTGAATCTCAGCGATCTCGGCTTCGAGGACTACAACCTCGTCGCTGAGGTGTTGGATAGTGCCGCCGTTCACCAGATCGGTGCCCAGGAAGATGCTTTCGCCAATGCGAAAGTGGTTGATTGCTTTCGGAAGGGTCCCGTCCAATACCATTGGTAGGACCGCACTCGATCCCGCCGAAATTAGCGGCAGGCGATGCTTGAACCTGAGTTCCAACAGCTCACGGTAAAGGATCAGTTGTGTGAACTGATCTATGTTCGGGGCGAGTCCGGCAAGGCAACCCAGGTTTGCGCCAATGCCCAACACTTCGATATTGGACAGTCTGAACACCTTCTCGTAGAACTCGACCAGCGTTCCGGGCAGGATGCCCTCTCGCAGATCGCCAACCTCGATCATGATTATGATGCGGTGTGTATTTCCTTGGCTCCTGGCCTCTTCGTTCAGTGCGTTGATGATCTCGATTTCGCTGTTGAGGCTGACGTCAGCCAACCTGACGATCTCCGGTATCGCGGAGAGATGAGGCAGGCGGAGGTACCAGGACTCGAAATCGGGGAGGATTCGTTCGATCGCTCTGAGATTGTCGAGCCGCGAATCACCCATCGAACGCACTCCCATGAGCTGCAACGCCTTCAGTGTGTCGGAGTGTCCACAGAGAACCTTGGTGACGACGCTCCACCTAGCTCCGTGGGCTTCCATCCAACTTCCGATTTCATCGAGATTGTGGCGTAACGCGTGCAGATCGATGATGAGTTGGTTCATTTCTCGTATCTCATCTCGGCATACTTGGAGGTGAATCCGATTCTTTCGTACAAACGTCGAGCCGGGTTGTCGTATTCGACGTGAAGCTTGACGTTGCCGTCAGCCTCGTCCAACGCCTTTCGGATCAGTTTGCCGCCTAACCCGGAACCTCGCATAGCGGGTGACACACTGACGAATACGAGTACCGTCTCGGGGATATAGCCCTTCATGCCCGTGTTCAGCATGACCACCGCACCAACTAGTTCTTCGTCCAGCTCCCCCAGAACCAAGAACCCACCTTTGCCGCTATTGGGCGAAAACGCATAGTCGAGCGCTTGGTTGATATCTTCGATTGTATCCTCGTAGGGTCGCATGGTCTCGTGCAGAAATCGCGCGAGATGCGCGCGTTCGGCCCAATGCGGCAGCCGGTTTTCCCATCTTACTATATGGATGTTCATTTCACTTTCGGTCGGTGGTGAGCGACTAATCGGATCCGAAAGTCCTGAGCCCCTCGATTCTGCCGGCGGATTTTCCTGATCGCTTCCTCAAATCAATTCCGCCTGAGATTTTTCTTAGGTGTGGGCAGTGGAGCTCTGGCAGTGCGATATCTTGCCTCGAATCGATATGAAATAGTTCGTAAACGCTGCGTACGTGTACAAAGAAAATCTGTCTGGAAAATCCTACGCACGCCAGGAATTTTCCGATTTTCCACTCAAATATGTGCTTTGTATACTAAGCAATCTTGAGGTGGCTTTCCAGTGGAAAGTTAGTTTATCGAAATATCTCTCTTTTGTCACCGTCGTCGATGGCTCCAGTAGGAAGCATACGACTCGATCGGTGCTCGCCGGCTCGATGGTGTCTTAGTCATCGAGCAGCTGAGAGAAAAAGGCCAACGTTTCCGTTGGCCTTTCTCCACGAACAAACCTCAATTGGTTGCTCGAGAATAGCTCTCAATCCATCTCAAAAGCGATCGTGTTCTGCGCTAGTCCTCTACTATGATCAGGAACGGTGAAGCGCTCCAGAAGTCGGCGGGCGAAGTGATGCGCAGATGGCCGAAAATCTTGCCATCCTCGTCCGGCGTGTTTTCGAGGTAAGCAGGGTTGTGATGTGACACGATCATGTACGCCGCATCGGGGTTCGGAACCGGAATCTCATTCACTGCTCGGCTGTCTATGGCGGTGAAATCGGCCGGATCGAGGTTCGTGGCCGGGACGAGAGTCTCGCCGCTCTTACCGAAGATGAAGAGAACCCGTGCACCGCCCTTTTTCTCGATTATGCCGCGTTCGAGCAATTCATCCTTTGTGGCGATTGCATAATAGACCGTGGACGCGTCATCCAATTCGCCTTCGAGCTCTTCAACATTGGCTGCGAGCCTTTCGGTTTCTGCTTCCAGCTCGGTAACCTGATTTGTGAGCGTAGCGATTGATTCGCGATGTGTCGCCAACACACCCTCATAGTTCTCAATCGTGCTCTCCAGCGTGTTGCGTATGCTGTCAGAGAGCTGGGTGAGCTGTCGAACTCGCCAGCGGTTCTGCCGTAGACGCTCCTCGGATTGTTGCAGGCGGTCGTCAAGCAGCCTGATCTTGCCAAGAATCGAGTCGCGCGATGCGGCTACAGGCGATTCCACTGCGACGCGCAGTTCCTGCCCTTCCAATTCCACTGCAGCCAGCTCAGCGCTGATCTCACTCATTACTTGCGCGTATTCAGCGACCGCTCCCAGAAGACTGTCCTGCTGAGCAGTTACAACCTCCAGCTGAGCGAGCTGCTGCTGGATCTCTTCGGAGGGTCCGCATCCAACTAAAAACACAGATGCTGCCACGAGCCAGGCTGTCCGCGCGTTCACATGCTTGCCGAACATCGAATACTCCTTACTAGAAATATCTGATAAAGTTAGCCAGTAGGGTCCAAATTCTGCCGTACAATATTAATCACCTGGGCTGAAATCCGCTCACCTGTTATTACTAGTCGGAATATATCGAAAGAGTTCCCTCCGGTTTTGCTAGCTGTCCGTCAACAGTTGGAAGGTGTCGCGCGCAATGATGAACTCCTCGTTTCTTGGGATCACGTAGGCCGGAAGACGGCAACCGTCCTTGGTGATCTGCCCGGCCTGGCCGTCGTGCGCGGCGTCGTTGAGCTCACTATCCAGTTCGAGGCCGATGCACTCGAGGCCTGCACAGGCGCGTTCGCGGATTACTGGGGAGTTTTCTCCGATGCCTCCGCTGAATACCACTGCGTCGGCAGTACCCATCTCGGCCAGGTAGGCTCCGATATATCGTTTGACCTGACGGCAGAAGATATCGATTGCCAAAGTCGCTCTACGATCCTGGTTTTCGGCTTCTTCCTCCAGCAGTTCTCTCATGTCGTTCGTAAGCCCAGAAATTCCCAGCAGCCCCGATTGTTTCTGTAGCAGGGTGTCAACCTCTGACGTCGACATTCCTTCCTTGACCGTGAGGTACTCGATCAGCGACGGGTCTATAGTGCCTGAGCGAGTGCCCATCACGAGGCCCTCGAGTGGGGTAAAACCCATCGAAGTCACGAATGAATTGCCTCCTTTGATACCACAGGCCGAACAGCCCTCACCCAGATAAATCGTGATGATGTTCACCTGTTCACGCTCTATCTCCATCATCTTCCGGTATCGAAACGCAAGGTAACGATGCGCGGTTCCGTGGAACCCGTAGCGTCGAATCTTGTGACGCCGGTAAAGCTGGTACGGTATTGCGTATAGGTAGGAAGCCTGCGGCATGGTTGAGTGAAAGCCCGTGTTGAACACAGCTACCTGAGGCACTCCTTCACCAAGCAGGGCGATAGCTGCACGGATGCCGTTGAGATTCGAGGGATTGTGAAACGGAGCCAGCTCAATACAATCCTCGATCTTCTCCATCACTTCGTCATTGATGCGTACGGGTTTTCTGAAATGTTCACCGCCGTGAACCACCCTGTGGCCCACAGCATGTATGTCGCAGAGTGAGGAGACATTGTCGATTCCAGAATCACTGGAGATGATCCAGCGCAGAATGTAGTCAATGGCTGCGCGGTGATCTCTGATGGATTCGGAGCGCCGCACCTTGGGGTGTCCTTCAGCTTGGAATGTGACGAGTGCCTGGCCGCCGATTCTCTCGATCATGCCGCGGCCCATACGCCTGTCGGTGTCTTTCTCTATGAGTTCCCGATCAGTCTCCAGAATCTGGAACCGTATCCTCGATGCGTCGCAGTTTAGTACGAGCACATTCATGAAACTTTTTCCTCTATTCCTTGTCGGACGGTATTGCTTGATAGTAGTCGGACCAGCGTTGCTTCACGTCTGCTAGAGCGCGGAACGTATCTCTGGCTATCAGCAGTTCTTCGTTGGTCGGTATCACATATGCGTGGAGCGTGCTGTCGTCAGTGGTGATCTTCCCGTGATCGCCAATCGTGATAGCATTGTTGCGTTCGGCATCGAGCGTGAGCCCCAGGGCCTCGAGGCCCTGGCATATTCGCGCTCGAACCTGAGGAGATCTCTCACCCATCCCGGCGCTGAACACGATTGCGTCCGCACCACCCATCTCGGCCACGTATGCGCCAATGTAGTGCTTGATACGCCGGCTGAAGATCTCGATAGCCAGTATCGCACGACGGTCCTGGTTTTCTTCTTCCTCTTCCAACAACTCACGCATGTCGCTCGTTAAGCCCGAGACGCCCAGCAGGCCGGATTGTTTGTTGAGTAAAGTATCGACCTCGGAGACACTCATTCCTTCTTTGATCGTGAGATATTCGATCAAAGAAGGATCGATGTTGCCGGCCCGTGTGCCCATCACCAAACCTTCGAGAGGTGTGAAACCCATCGAGGTCGCGAAGGATTGTCCGCCCTTGATAGCACAGGCTGAACACCCGTTCCCGAGGTGCAGCGTAATTATGTTGACCTGTTCAGGCTCCATACCTTCGATCTTCCGGAAGCGATACGCGAGATACCTGTGCGACGTTCCGTGAAAGCCGTAGCGCCTGATCTTGTGGCGACGATAGAGCTGGTAGGGAATTGCGTACAGGTAAGACGTTTGCGGCATCGTTGAATGGAACGATGTGTCGAACACCGCTACTTGGGGTACGCCCTCACCGAGCAACTCCGTCGTCGCTCTGATTCCCTTCAAATTGGCCGGGTTATGCAGTGGAGCCAGATCAATGCAGTCTTCGATACCGTCAATCACGGGTTCATCGATCTTGACTGACTGCTTGAACCGCTCGCCACCGTGAACTACACGGTGGCCCACCGCTTGGATGTCGGCCAGTGACGTGATGTTGTCTATGTGAGAGGATCGCGACACGATCCATCGCAAGATTGCGTCGATTGCCGCTCGATGATCGCGAAGGGGCTCTGCTCGCCGTTCCTTAGGTTGGCCTTCTGCTTGGAACGTGACCAGGGCCTGACCGCCGACCCTCTCTACGATTCCGTTCGCGAGACGCCGGTCTGCGTCGTCCTTGATCTTGTCGAGGTCGGTGTCGACAATCTGAAACTTCACGCTCGACGAACCGCAGTTCAATACGAGTACGTTCATTGTCTTCCTCTTCTCACTGCCAAATCTCCCTGCTACGCTTCGAACAACTGCCTTCTCTTATCGGTTCAGCACAGCCATTTCGTTATCCAGAATCATCTGAAACTCGGATTTGTACTCCGACAGGCGTTCGTTGAGTTGCGATAGCCGCGTATATGCATAGTTCCCCGGCCGCTGTTCGGCACGACTTGTCATCGAGCTCAGGTAACCGAGCTGTGAGATCAACATAGGAGTTTGATAGCGCCCTTCCGCAGTAACGAAATTAGCTCGCAGATCGACCAGCTTTAGTTCTGCCGCCGTTGCCGCCCTTGCTGCACTGCTCCCCTCTGCAGCCGTCTCTTTTACGTGGCGAGCCCGTTCCAGCGCCGCCTCGATTCGGTGCAACACCATCTTGGCTTCGGTTGTCAAATCGCGCACCTCGAGATTGTGGGTTGTCTGTGCCTCGAGATCCGCCTGCGTGACTCCGTCGGCCGCCATACGTGGATCGATCTGCAATTCGAATTCGACCGTACCCACCACCTCGTTGCCAACCAGGAGGCGCGCTTGGTACTGCCCCGGGGCCACCATCGGGCCGCGTCGCCCGGCAGCTCGAGCGTTTGCGTCCCAAGCACCGGCATGGAGCATGTCCCAGGTGAATCTATGCATACCTTGGTCGCTGGGTAGCCGCGCGGTTCCAAGCCGTACCAGGTCGATCCCGCCCATTCCTGGTTCAGCAGGGATCTCGAGACCGGCTTCCAGAGCCTCGCTGGAAAACACGCGAATCAGGGTGCCACCGGCGTCAAGAACCTCGAGCGTCAGTGGTTCGGAGGGTGTGGCGCTCAAGTAATAGTTGAATTGCACTCCACCAGCCGGGTATTCAGCGCCACCGCCGGACCGTCCATATCCCCTGGAGGTGTGTATGCGGTAGGCATCGCGTGGTTGGAAAAGGTGTACTGATGCCGAGGCGATATCTGCGTCGAGTTCGTGCAGCGGGGTAACGTCGTCCAGTATCCAGTACGACCTACCCATGGTAGACAGTACCAAATCCTGTCTGAAGACCTTGATGTCGGTAACAGGAGTAACGGGAAGATTCTGCTGGAACGACTGCCATTGCCCACCGTCGTCGAACGAAATGAAGAGACCGAATTCGGTACCAGCATACAGCAGACCCTCACGGTCAGGATCTTCACGCACCACCCGCGTGGGAAAGTCGGCAGGGATCCCGTTCGAGCCGGTGGTCAAACGAGTCCATGTCTGTCCGTAGTCCTCTGTACGGTAGATGTACGGTTGGAAATCGTCGAGTAAGTATCGATAGATCGCAACATACGCCTTGCCCGCACGGTGTGGCGACGGGTCAATGTTCTGCACGCGTCCGTGAGGTGCCAGGTCTGGCGGCGTCACATTGTTCCACGTGGTCCCGCCGTCTCGAGTCACGTACAAAGGGCCGTCGTTGGCTCCGGTCCAAATAACCCCCGGTTCTATAGGGGACTCTTCTATCGCGTA
>CAYTDU010000109.1:0-11153 GCA_964436395.1 uncultured Gemmatimonadaceae bacterium
CGTTCTCGACAGGGTCCTCCAGCTCCACTTCCTTTGCTACGGTCACTCCGTCTTTCGTGACGGTTGGTGACCCAAAGCTCTTTTGGAGCAGAACGTTGCGACCCTTAGGGCCAAGCGTAGCTTTAACCGCCTGTGCCAGTTGGTTCACGCCGCGAGTGAGGCGGGCCCGGGCAGCAGCATCGAAAATCAGTTCCTTGGCGTTTGCCATTTCCCATTTCTCCTTCTCGTCACACGTCCATGACTAGCCGACGACGGCGAGGACGTCCGACTCTTTGATTATCAGCAGCTTGTTGTCATCAATTGTCACTTCGGTGCCACTGTACTTCCCGTACAAGACCTTCTGTCCGACGTCGACCTCCATAGGGACTCTTTCACCTTTCTTGAACGCGCCCGGTCCCACGGCGACGACTTCTCCTTGCTGGGGTTTTTCTTTTGCAGTGTCGGGTATGTACAGCCCGCCTTTCATCTCCTCGCTCTCCTCGAGCGGGCGTACTACTACCCGGTCGGCCAACGGCCGGAGGGTGGTGGTCGCCTTAGTGGTTCTCTTCTTCGTTGCGGTCATGCTCGTTGCCTCCATTGCACATCAGTGCGGTTGGACGGTTCGGGGGAGATAATATCCGACCGCCTCCTTTTCGGTGTTTGTTGTCGCCTTCCCACAACTTCCTCCTGCGCTGCGTTCTCTCAGCGTACCACCAGCACCGGCACTCGTGATGCTCGCATGACTTTGTCAGCCATTTGCCGGAACACCCGGTAGATGGGTGATCCTGAACTGGGAGTGAGTACCGATGTTGACAGATCGAACGGCGGCCGATCGCCACCGATCGAACTCGTTGAACTGTATCTTGCGAAATCCATATTTCAGTCCTCGATGCATCGTCCACTAGAGACTCAGCACCAGGCCGACGGTGATGGGCATAGTGTATGCCGAGCTAAATGGCGACGAGCCTGCCAATCCCTCCGTCTGGTTCCGGTCCATCATCATCCAGCGTATCCGCCCTCGCAGGACGACAGTCGCTCGCCGGGTGGGGTGGGTCAGCGCCGTCAATCCCCCATATGAGGAGTTACACGAATGACCGAAAGGTCGGTCGACCACTTTGGCGCCACCCAGCCCAACCGTGCGCATTGTTGTCCTGCCTGCTCCGAATTCACCAAGTAGCTCCCAGTCGCGATTACCAGAACGGATCACTCTTCGTTCAGCACCGATCCCGACGTGGATAAGTGTCAATGGAGCAGAGCGTTCGGCGAAGCTCACGAACGTTCCCTCCAGCATCTCGACCTCGGTGTTGGCCTTCACCACCCAGCCATCGGAAATCCGAAATCCGATGTTCAATCCCACTGTTGTTCCGAACTCCTGGCGCTGAGCGAGGTTGCCGATGGGTGCCGAAAAGCCGGCGCCTCCCTCCACAAAAGCTCTCGCTTGACCATGGGCGGCCGGATCAGTTGGAACTGCGATGGCCGCGGCCCCAATTGCGAAGAGCCACGGCGTTCCGACTCTGTATCGTGTGCTAATCCGTGCTTTCGTTCGCATCTAATGACTCCGTTTGGCTGTATTGGGTCCACAGCGCGAATCCATAATCAATTTTAACTCGATATAAAGGTAAAGATCAAGTAGCTTAATATTGACAATCCACATGTCTACATTATGTTCCCACGAGGTGAGTTTTCGGAACCTTCAGCGTAATGGATGGATTCGGATCATGGAGCTACTCAACAACATGCCTCTATGGCTAGTTGCCCTGGCGATATTCGCTCTCAGAATCGTCGACGTATCGCTGGGAACGATCCGAACCATCCTCGTGGTACAGGGGCGTTTGGCTGCTTCGGTCCTAATAGGATTCGTCGAGGTGCTATTGTGGGTAACCGCGGTTTCGCAAGTGATCGCAAACATAAAGGAGAGCCCGCTGCTTGCAGTTGCTTTCGCAGGCGGATTTGCGACCGGCAACGCCGCCGGTATCTTATTGGAACGTCGGCTGGCCATCGGGACGTGCGTGCTGAGGATTATTTCCAACGGACAAGGTGAGAAAGTAGCGGGGGCGTTCAGGAACGCCGGCAGAGATGTCACGAGCTTTGACGGTTGGGACGAAGGCGGACAACGCAAACTCCTGTACACGACCTGTCCGCGTCGGGAAGCGAAGCATCTCGTCGACCTGGCGAAGGTGATAGACCCACACCTTTTTTACATGGTTGATCGATTCTCCCAGACGGGAAACGGCGGCCCGTTGCCGCATCCTTCCGGGTGGCGGGCGGTACTCAAAAAGAAGTAACTGAGGGGGACTTTTGCCTAGTCCGGCGGAGCAGACTTCCTACGATGTCGGCTCTACCTGATGGCCATTTCGCTATTTGATCTTGATCTCAGTGGCTTTCGGCTTAGCGGTGGGTGATTTCGGAAGGTGTACACGCAGCACGCCGTCGACGTAGCCCGCTGATAGCTTGTCTTCCCCAACATCGTCGGGTAGCATGAAACTCCGGGTGAAATGTCCGTATGCACGCTCAATGCAGTGCACCTTCTCGGTTTTTTCTCCTTCTCGTGCTTCCGTTCTCCTCGGATCGTCAGCCGTCCGTGACTCGCGAACACCTTGGCATCTTCTTTCTTGATACTAGGCAGTTCGGCCTTCCGGTGTGTTGCTCGACATTAAGCAAAATGTCAAGTAACTTAATATTGACTTTTATGGTCGAAGATTATACTGTCCAGTCATGAAAGACCACGTAGACAAAGTCATCGAACAGTGGGACGACGAGCGGCCGGACTTAGATGCCACACCGCTGGGAGTCCTGAACCGGGTGGTACGCCTCGGAAAGCATATCGAGGCTGATCTCAAACAGGCACTCGCACCATTCGGCCTCGACACATGGAGCTTTGACGTGTTGGCGGCGCTGCGTCGCCAAGGTGAACCGTATTCCATGTCGCCAACTGCGCTGCGGCGCGCGGCCCTCCTGACGTCCGGAGCCATGACCAACCGTATCGACCGGTTGGAAGAGCGAAATCTCGTCGGACGAGTGCCCGATCCGAACGATCGCCGGGCTCTCAGAGTCCACCTCACATCGGATGGCCTCCACCTCATAGAGCAAGCGCTCGAGATTCGTTTCAGAGCTGCGGAGGATCTTGCATCTCGACTGACCGAGGCGGAGATGAAGAAGCTGACCGCGTTGCTTCGGAAGCTGCTGCTGGCAAAGCCCGAGGAAATGGTTCCCAGCGGCTGACCAAACATGACACAACAGATTCCCGGCGACGCGGCGACCACCCCGTCGCCAGAGCCCCCGCCCTTTGCCGTCGGGGCCGACGTCGCATTGCTGGACGGTGCCGTGGGCGCGCCCCCCAACGTCGAGTCGCTGTGGCGGACCGCCGCCGACAACGGCACACCCCTCGAAGAGAGGCTCGAGGCCTACGAGGACGTTATTGACTCTGAGGTCGGCGACACGACCCTCACGCGGGCACGAAACCTCGAGAGAGAGATCGGCCTGCGGCAGATCTACCTCAAGTTCGAAGGCGGCAATCCTTCCGGTACACAGAAGGATCGCATCGCATTCGCACAAGTGCTCGATGCCCTACGGCGCGGATACGACACGGTAACCGCCGCCACCTGCGGCAACTATGGCGCGGCGCTCGCACTAGCCGCTTCTGTGGCGGGAGTGCGCTGTATCATTTACATCCCTTCAGTGTACGTGGCGAAACGCGCCGGCGAGATATCGGACTATGGCGCCGAAGTCCTGCGTTTCGGCGAGGATTACGAAGCGGCGGTGATCGAATCCCGAAAACGGGCCGAGCGGGACGACCTATACGACGCAAATCCCGGCGGGGTAAACACGCCGATACAGTTGCGCGCCTATGGCGAGATAGCCTACGAGATATACGACGAACTGCGCGACGCGCCTGCCGCAGTGGCTGTGCCCGTCTCCAACGGGACCACAGTGGCGGGGATCCACAAAGGTTTCGTGAGCCTCTACCGCCGTGGCCGTACATCTCACCTGCCCCGCATCGTCGTCGGCTCGTCCTTCAACAAGAATCCGATAGTGCGCGCGTATTTGGGCAAGCTGCCGCGCTGTGAGGATCTGCGGCCTGGCTGCGTGAAGGAGAGCCGCATCAACGAGCCGCTCGTCAACTGGCACTCCATAGACGGCGACCAGGCCCTCTACGCGGTGCGCGAAAGCTGCGGGTGGGCCGATCACGCAAGCGACAAGAGCATGTCCCGCCTTTCGCGGCAACTGCGAGAGAGGGAGGGATTGGATGTCTTGCCTGCTTCGACCGCTGGGCTGGCAGCATTAGCGCAGCGGCACGCCCAGGTTCCTCTCCTTCCAGAACGCTACGTCGTGGTATTGACCGGAAGGCGCGCATGATGATTCAGTCGGACGGTAACGCCGTCGTCTACTGCCAGGGAGCCTTTGGCACGACCAACGGCAAGACCGCGCACGGCCTGGTTCGGCGCTGTGAGAGATACCGCGTACTGTCAGTCGTGGACGACCGCCACACCGGACGCGACGCCGGCGAGGTGTTGGACGGCGAGCCTAGCGGCATTCCAATTCACGAGTCGGTGGAAGCGGCGGTGATGGCAGCAGCTTCCGATGCGGACGTCAAACCGACCCACCTCGTGATCGGCCTCGCTCCCGACGGCGGGCGGCTGCCGTCGTTTGCGCGCAAAGAGGTAGAGAAGGCGCTCGAGCTTGGGCTCAACGTCGATTCGGGCATGCACGATTTCCTTGCTGACGACGAGGGGCTCCGGCGTCTAGCTGACACCCATGGCGTGCACATCCGCGACGTGCGCAGGCCGCCGGATCGTGAGTACCTGCACTTCTTCAGCGGCAAGATCGAGCAGGTGGATTGTCTGAAGGTTGCCTTACTCGGCACTGACAGCGCCGTTGGAAAACGTACTACCGCCTGGATACTCGTCGACGCGCTGGCCAACAGAGGGCGCAGCGCCGAGCTGGTGGGCACCGGGCAGACCGCGTGGATGCAGGGCGCGAGGTATTCGATAGTGCTGGATTCGCTCGTCAACGACTTCGTGGCGGGCGAGATCGAACACGCGGTCTGGTCGGCATGGAACGACCTCAAACCCGACGTGATAATCATCGAGGGTCAAGGTAGCCTAATGAACCCGGCCTACCCGGGCGGCCACGAGATCCTAGCGGCAGGCAGGCCAGACGTCGTCGTGCTGCAACACGCCCCCGCACGTCTGGAGTACGACGGCTTTCCCGGATATCAGCTACACCCGCTCCCGGTTCAGATACAGGCAATAGAGCTGCTGTCGGGGAAACCGGTGGTCGCAATCACTCTCAATCACGAGAACCTCACGGACGAGCAGCTCGATTCGGCCATGTCCCATATACGAGCCGAGACCGGATTGCCGACCTGCGCACCGCTAAAGACAGGCCTCGACCCGGTCATGGATGTTCTCGAGCCGTATTTCACGGAACGGCCTGACAATGGCGAGTAGTCATTTAGGTGGGGCATCGGTGGAAACTCATCGTCCAGTCGCCGACGATCCCTGGAACTGCATCCGCGTGTTCCGCAGTCTCGAGGTGGGGCCGGCTCGTATTGAGAGGCAACGGGTCGTCACCCCTTACACTCTGCACACCGATGAGGGGACCTCTACTATCGACCTCATCTACCGCTACGAACGGGATGTATTCGATCCGACCGACCCAGCTGCTCGCAACCTGGGCGCCATGATCACCGCTCAACTCGCCCTGAATTACGGCCTGTTTGCCGACGTGATCCGCTTCGACGGGCTGTTTGATGAGATCGACCGCGATTTTCTCCGCGACATGGCTGAAAACACGGCGCGGGAAATTACCGTGAAGAAATTTCTGGAACATAACCCGTTCTTGAGGGGGGCCGCGGCGGAGCTGCCCGCAGTGAAGCGGGACAGGCATTGCTGGGCAAAGCTCGAGTTCGTAGACACATTGGGCGGAACTTCTAAACTGTCCGACGCTGCGCCACGTAGCTTCGGGAAGGACTTCGGCGCTCACGCGGTCCTGTCGAGCGGCGGCAAGGAAAGCCTGCTCACGCTCGGTTTGCTCAGAGAGATTGGCAGGAAGGCGCACCCGATCTTCATCAATGAATCGGGGCGGCACTGGCTCACAGCGTTGAACGGATACCGTCACCTGGCGGTGAACCACCCCGGCACCGAGCGTGTGTGGACGAACTCCGACCGGCTGTTTTCTTGGTTCTTGAGACACATGCCCTTCGTGCGCCAGGATTATGCGAGCGTCAGATCGGACGAGTACCCGATCCGCCTCTGGACGGTGGCGGTGTTCCTGTTCGGTGCACTGCCGCTGCTCAAGCGCGCCGGTATTGGCCGCATCTCGATAGGTGACGAGTTCGACACGAGCCGCAGGGCGCGCCTCTCAAATATCCACCACTACGATGGTCTGTACGATCAGAGTGCCTACTTCGACCGAGCGCTTACCAGGTACTACGGCAAGAAGGGATGGGGAGTGCAGCAGTTTTCCTTACTCCGAAACCTGTCGGAGCTGCTGGTGCAGAAGACGCTAGCG
This sequence comes from uncultured Gemmatimonadaceae bacterium, assembly GCA_964436395.1. GTDB lineage: Bacteria > Gemmatimonadota > Gemmatimonadetes > Gemmatimonadales > GWC2-71-9 > JBDGYW01. Next base: position 6,493 of record CAYTDU010000109.1, read on the forward strand.
GAACGGTATCCCGACCTGCAGAAACATCAGATGTCCTGTCACGCCGCACACGTGGACCGGGACAGAGTGCGTCCTTGCGGAAAGTGCGAGAAGTGCCGGAGGGTAGTGGCGATGCTGGTGGCTTTCGACATCGATCCGCGGGGCTGTGGTTATTCATATCAACAGGTCGATGACTGCTTGCACGCTCTGGCTACTGAAGGCATCCACCAGGAGAGTGAGGGTGCTCAGCACCTCGCGTACCTGCTCAGGGAGAAGGGGTTGCTTCGAAGCGGATCGGCTGGACTCCCAGACCCACGTGCCCGATCGGAGGTTCAGAAGCTACGTTTTGATGACCAGCGGGCGCCCCGGACATTGCTGCCTGTCGACCTGCGTGAAGCGGTGTACGCCATTCTACTGGAGCATGCAAACGGGGCCGTACAGCGCAATGGCCGTGGTTGGCGGGATTTCGATCCGCTCAATCAAGAGTATTCAAGCGAACAGAACGGACGGCAGGTACTGTGGACACCATTCACCTCGGCGAACTGACCTGGCAGGAGGCAAAGGAGCGGCTCCAGGCTGTCGACGTGGCGCTGCTGCCGGTCGGCGCCACCGAGCAGCACGGTCCGCACCTACCTCTAGACACCGACGCTTTCGATGCGGCCCACCTCGCCGAGCAGGTGGCGCTCGCGTGCAGCGAGCCGAGGCCGGTGGTGCTACCTCTAATCCCATATGGTGTGTCGTACCATCACGAGGATTTCACTGGGACTATCGGAGTCAGTCCCGAAGCCCTCTCCCGCATGGTCCGCGACGTCGGAATGAGCGCCGCGCGGAGCGGTGTCAGGAAGCTGGTGATCGTTAACGGGCACGGGGGCAACCTCGCGGCGCTGCACTTTGCGGCACAACTCATCAACCGCGACGCCCACATATTCACTTGCGTTGATTCTGGCGAGACCAGCGACACCGACGTTTACGCTATTGCGGAGACTCCCAACGACGTGCATGCGGGCGAAATCGAGACGAGTACGTCGCTAGCCACCCGACCAGAGCTGGTTCGGATGAGCAAGAAAAAGAAGTTCGTGCCCAAGTTCTCGACTCATTACCTAGACTTCACTTCCAAGCGCAGCATCACATGGTACGCCCGTACCTCCGGAATCTCACCTTCGGGGGTGCTTGGCGACCCCACCAAGGCAAGCAAGGAGAAGGGGGAGAGAATGTGGTCGGTGATGATCCGCAACCTCGTGGAGTTGGTAGAACACCTAAAGCCCATGACCCTCGAAGAAATCTACGAAACCAAGTATTGAGTCTAGATGCAGATAACACGCGTGGTGGCCTGGCCCGTATCTCTCACGCTCGCCGAACCTTACAGCATAGCCTACGAACGCATATCCGCTGTGGCCAACGTGTTCGTGCGTATCGAGACCAACAGCGTGCACACGGGGCTCGGCTGCGCCGCTCCCGACCTTGCGGTTACCGGGGAGACCGCAGCCACTGTTGTCGATTTCATCGACACCGTAGCGCAGCCGGAACTGGCGGGCGGTGACCCGCTCAGGGCCGTAGCGCTCTTGGATCCGCTTCGCAAACATCTCGCAACGCACCCTTCCGCGCTCGCCGCGGTGGACATGGCGCTCCACGACCTTCTGGGTAAGGTTAGTCGCCTCCCGCTATGGCGGCTGCTCGGCGGCTTCCGCGATTGCATCGAAACCAGCGTCACGATAGGGATCCTCCCCGAGGCCGAAACCCTGGAACGAGTGGTGGAATGGGTGGACCGCGGCTTTCGCTGCCTCAAACTCAAGGGAGGGCACGACGTCGAGGACGATATAGCGCGTGTCCTCAAAGTGCGCGAACGTTGCGGAGAACGCATCGAGATACGGTTCGACGCCAACCAGGGTTACACGATCGAGCAGGCGATGCGTTTTGTTGAAGGGACCGAGGGTGCAGACTTAACGGTATTGGAACAACCTACGCCCAAGGGCCAACCCGACCTGCTCGGCAGGCTATCCGCCGCGACTCCGATGGCGGTGATGGCCGATGAGAGCATCATGGGGTTGCGGGACGCGTTCAAGCTGGCCCGCGACGGTCTGGCGGACATGGTGAACCTCAAGCTCATGAAGGTGGGCGGCATCGCCGAGGCGCTGCAGGTGAATGCTGTGGCCCGCGCGGCCGGCCTGGAGCTGATGGTGGGTTGCATGGACGAGGCCGAGTTGGCGATAAGCGCGGGACTTCAGTTTGCCTTGGCACGGCCAAATGTCGTATACGCCGATCTCGACGGACACATGGATCTCATCGGTGATCCAACGGCGGGGATGTTGAGTCTCGAGAACGGAATACTGTATGCCAGCGACGTTCCTGGATTGGGGTTCACGGGGGATCTGGGTTAGACGAGGCTGTTGCGGCGAATGAAAGTGATGTTGCTACCGCGAGTCGACCTCAGTATAGATGAGGATCTGCGCAGTTACTCGAAGGGAACTCAGGTCCCAGGGTGAAGGTGGAGAGCCTTCAACATTATCTCCACCGCCCAGTGAGCGGTAAAGCAGGCCCACTCGTGTCTCTCATTGCGCTTCGATATAGCCGAGCACACTGACGAAACCTCTGCTGACTGCTATGATTAGCTCGGCCTTCACAAGGAGTATCCGATGCGACGGTCCGTTATCCCTTTTCTTTTCTTGTTCGCGAGCTGCGCGCCTGGGGCCGCTCTCTTGACCGACGAAGACGTGGCAGCAGTGCGCGAGCTTGGTCAGTCCTACGCCCGGGGATTCTCAACGGGTGACGCCGCTACCGTGGCAGCTGTGTACGCGGACGGGGCGGTCGAGATGCCACCGAACCTCCCAATCCGAGATGGGGTTGATGCCATCAGATCTGCCTATGAGGCCTACTTCCAGGCAGGCGCAGAGACCGTCGAATTCGATATGACAGCGGTCGAGATCGACGGATATGACGACCTCGCGTTCGACCGCGGCACGTGGTCGTGGACGGGTCGGGAGGGAGCAGGGATGGAGCTAGTCATGCAGACCGGCAACTACATCTCGATCGCACGTCGTCGACCGGATGGTTCCTGGCGATACTCCGCAATGATGTGGAATTCGGATACACCTCTGAGCCCGTAAAGCGGGCTGTGCTCCTCAGCGCTGCGCGCCGTGCCCTTCGTCGTGCCTTAGAGGGCTCATGCCCGTTCCTCTATCACCTCCGTACTTCGTTCTTCTTCAGGTAGTCGGGGTGGGAGGACAGGTTTCTGGAAAGGTAGACGTGGCCGATATCGTTTCCGATTCCCTGCTTCTTGAAGAACTGCAACGCCTCCCAATTGCTCTTCTGCGTATCCACCATCATGATCCGGGCGCCGTGTTTGATGAACCTTTCCGTTAGTCGCTCGACCAACCGTGAGCCCAAGCGGTGCCGCTTGAAACGCGGCGATACGCCGACCCAGATCAGGTAGCCGTATTTCCACGCACTGCGGCGCTTCTCGATGAGCGTCCCGATGGCGAAACCGACGATCCGGTCGCCCGATTCCGCGACCAGGCAGAAATCCCCATCCGAAGTGAAGAAACTCGCGAGCTCATACTCGTCCCAAGTCCTGTAGAGATTGGGCTGTTTATCCGGAGTGAACAGCCGCTCTCCCAACCGGTACACTCCAGGGAGGTCGTCCAGCTCCATCTCGCGTATGGCAGGACCTCTGGCGGTGGGAGCCTTCGTGCGGTTCTGAGATCTCTTGGTCTTACGCATTACATCCCCCGTACGGACCGGTTCACACCAGACATGCCAGCATAAAAGACGCAAAACTCAGCACCAAGAAAAACCCCACCAAGTCGGTGACAGTGGTGAGGATCGGGCCGGATGCGAGAGCCGGGTCCTGTTTGGCGGCCTTAAGCCCCAGTGGAATGAGCCCGCCGAGCATCACGGCCAGCAGCGTGTTGAGCATCAAAGCTGATCCGACGACGAGTCCCAGATACACGTTGCCCTTCCAGATTACCGCCATTGTTCCCAGCAGCACGCCCAGGACAGTACCGTTGATCAATCCCACGGCTCCTTCCTTGAAGACAATTCGCAAGAACTCGTAGGGACGCACCAGCCCCAAGGTGAGTTCGCGGATACTGACCGCGACGGCCTGGTTGCCCGAGCAACCGCTCATGTCGGAGATGATCGGCAGGAATACTGCGAGCGCAATTACCGCAGCGAGGGTGTCTTCGTAGAAGGCAATGACGCTGGCGGCGATCACGTTGAGCACGATGTTGATCGACAGCCACGACAGGCGCCGGCGTGCCCTCAACAGGAGGGGCATCGTTCGCAGCTCATCTTCCCCGATCAAGCCGCTTACTGCCAAGAATGTCTCAGTCGCTCTCTCACCCAGAACCTCAGCCACCCTAGCGCGGCGCACCACCCCCAGCATGACGCCGCAATCGTCGATGACGGGAACACCCAAAAAGGCATGCGCACCGAAGAAATCCTTGAGATCCTCTAGCCCAGCACTGGCAGCTACGCTGAGGGGTGACCGCATTATCGAGCTCACCTGCTGGGATTGACTCGCGATCAACAGGTCCAGCATGCGCAATACGCCCACTAACCGTTCGCTCTCGTCCGTCACGAAACAGTATTGAATGTGGTAGTCGTAGTACCGTTCGCTGTTGCGCCTGATGTCATCCACGACATCTCCTATGGCCAGTTTTGCACCGTACGAGACGTATTCAGTG
>CAYTDU010000110.1:0-11128 GCA_964436395.1 uncultured Gemmatimonadaceae bacterium
TATGCCGCGAAATCGCCAGTTCGAGATGCGAAAGTGAGCACGGTGAAAGTGTTGCCAGGCACAGGTGTGAACCCGTTGAGGAGGCTCACGTTGACTGTGCCGTCCGCAGTGAATGCACCTGAAACTGTCACCTGGTCGTGTTCGGTGCCCGCGATCAATCCGCCAATTTCGATGTTCGCAGTTGATAGGGCACTGGGCAGCGCGTCTCCAATCAAACTCAACACGTCGGTTACATTGGCCGCGCCCGGTTCAACATCACCGTCAAATGCCAGAACATTGGCACTCGACAGGTCGATCGTCCCCACACCCTGGAGCGCAGCACCGTCGGAATGTGTGAAGTCACCGGCGAAAGTGGAGGTGCCGGTCTCGATGTAGAGCGTGCCGTTGTTGGTGAACGGTATGTTGACCGTTGAGTTGCTGATGCTGAGTGTGTTTCCGGCGACGACTGTCAGTGATCCCGTACCACTGAGAGTCGCGATGTTCGGATCGATTTCGAGTGTGTTGTTGTCAAGTGCGACATCGATGTTTGCGGTGACCGAGTTCAACCTCAGGATGCCGTCGCCGCTGATGGTGCCGCTGGAGTAGTTGAACGTGCCGTTGGTGAACCTGAGTTCGTACGGGGATTGAATGACGATGGAACCGGTATTGGTAAACGAAGGGTCCGTACCCGAGTGGTTGACTTGAATCCATCCGCCGGCGGAGAAATCGATCGTACCGCTGTTTGTAAACGTGGCGCTCTCTAACGTGAGCGTCATGCTCGCGGGTGCGGACGTGATCGTACCGCTGTTGGTGTGATTTGCTCCCGCACGTTCCCAATAGAAGGTCGTTTCAACATTCATGGTACCCTGGTTGTTCACCTCGGCATCCAAACGGCACGATGTGCTGTTGTCGCCCTGGAGACAATTCAACTCGTTGCCTGCAGGATTCACGAGCGTTCCGTTCGTCACATTGAGTCGTGAGCTTCGACTCACGGAGGTGCTTATCAACTCTATCGAGCCATTGTTGGTGAAGCCGTTTGCCACGGTGAGAACGCCGGCGTCGGGCTGAATGCCTTCGATGCGCAGCGTCGATCCGGCCCCCGACACGTACGTGCCGGTGATGTTGTTGTTTTGATAGTGCGCCGTCAGGTGTCCGTTGTTGTTGAACTGCGTGTTCACCGTCGTGCTTTCGATCACCGCTGAGGCTTCGGCTGCTACTGTGATTTCTCCAAGACCGTCAAGGGTTCCGGAATGCATGTTGAGGATGCCGGTTCCGGCGATCGTGGCGCTGCTGTCCACGGTCAACACTATTCCCTCGCCCACCGACAACGTCTGCGTTCCGGCTGCTCCTCCTACTTCGAGGGCGTAAACGGTTGTGGGTATGTTCACGTCCACCGTATAGGTGCCGTCCAACATGATTGTGACGGTATCAGTGTTGTTTGGGATTCGTCCGATATTCCAGTTGTTCACGTCGCTCCAGCTCGTCCCGTCGCCTCCGCCAGTCCAGCTGATGGTGCCTGCGTGAGGTTCTGCCACCACATCCAACGCCAGATACGTCGTCTCCCAGATCGTATCGAGTGCAAAGCCACCACCAATGTCGAGTCCGTTGATGATGTCCCAATTCCCGGATATTGTGCCATACCCCAGGACATTGAACGAATTGCCGAGGTTCGGCGTGAAGCCGCCGCCGATCGTGATATCCAACGTGCCGTCCCGACCGAGATCGCCTGTAACGTCAAGTCTGTCATACTCCGTGCCGATTGTGGTTCCGTTGATCTCCAGGAACACGGTGGAACTCGAATGGAGTGGGACATCACCTTCGATTGTCAGAATTCCCGGTCCATCACCGGGAGACACATCGCCATTGAATGACAAAATCGTGGCGTTGGTGAGATCCAGGGTGCCGACGCCGGTCAGCATGGCACCTTGCTCGTGAGCGAACTCTCCTTCAACAACCAAGTACCCGGAACTCAGGTTCAGAGAGTCGAGACTGCCTAAGAACACTTGGACTATGGTCGAGTCCGCACCGCTCTTTTCCAGATAACCCGAGTTCGAGATTGCGCCGAGTCCCGAAATGGTAGCTGCCGCCACTACATCGAAACGGGCGTCAAACATGTTGTTCAGAACCCCATCCGCTAGCACGATGTCACCCATCATCCACGTCATCTGCCCGTAGTTGGCTATCTGCCGGGAGTCGAGCGTCTTCGTTGCCGCTTGATCGATCCAGAGGTAGCCTTGCGAGCGAACATCGAGTTGCTGTGATCCTCCGAGCGTGCCGCCATACCACTCGAACCCACCATCCACGATTATCCTGCTGTCCCCCATGATATTCCCGTAGAGCCACACTATTGCTGTCGACTGGATGTGGGCTGAGTCTGTGACCGTCAGGGTGTTTCCAGTATCCACATTTAGTATCATGTCATCCGACCCGCTGCCTACTACCAGCAGCGACACGGTCGCGTCTGCATCTAGCACAACCGTGTACTGGCCGGAATAGGTGATCAAAGCGGTGTCTGTCGCGGTCGGTGGAGCTCCGGTGCTCCAGTTGGCTCCGTCACTCCAGTTGCCTCCCGACGCGTTCGTCCAGGCAACCTGTTGGCCGGGAGTGGTGCCGAGGATGTCGAACGCGTTACTGGTCGCAGCTTGGTAGCCCGAAGCCGTAGCCTCGAGCGTGTAACCGGTGCCGGGGTCGTTAATCGACAAGTCGTTGAAACGGGCAACTCCCGCTACCGCTGTGACGGTTGTGGTACCCGCCAGAGTCCCGTCGCCACCGTTTGTTGCTATTGCAATGGCAACCGATCCAGCGAAGTCTATGTCTACAGCGCCGAATTCGTCGTATGCGGTCACTTCCACCGCAGGCGTGATCGTGGCGTTGGCGTCAGTATCGCTCGGTTGCACAGTGAAGCTCAATCTGGGCTGCTCCGGCACCACAGCGGTGGCGCTGATCGACACATTCACGTTCGGCCAGTTGTGGGCCGTAGCCGTAGCCGTTTGCGTGCCCTCGGTCGAACCGAGGGTCCATTGCGTTGCCGCGTAACCCTCGGAGTCACTAAACGCCGACTCTGGATTCAGCGAGCCATCGGCGGTAGTGAAGTCGATCGGAACGCCTGCCATCGATCCGTCAGGGGCATTTACCTGGACGACGATCGGATTTGCGAGCGGAGCGTCTGTCAAACCCGTCTGACCGCCACCGGAAACGATGACGATCTCGCTCGGTACGGGTTCAACATACACCTCCACAATGTCGGTCTGGCCCGTGAGCAATTCAGCCGTCACATCCACCCAACCGCGCACCAAACCCGCTTCCATCGTCCCGAACGCAGGGTTGGGGAACTTCACCAGATTGGTGTCACTGGAACTCCAACTGATCGGTGTGCCTTCGATGACTGAACCCGAACTGTCCAGCGCCTGTGCCTCCAGCGTCAACTCGTCACCCATATGCACGTAGTAGATGTCTTCCCCGGGGACGTCCACATCGGCTGCATCGAACCCCACACCCACGTATTCCAGCGCTATCGCTTCGACTTCCACGTTGTCCGTACCCGACGTCGTCGCGGTGACAGTCAACGGGCCTGCACTGAAAACCACGTCGCCAGTTGGCGACATACACTCGAGCGTAAGCGTGAATGTCTCACTCGACGACGAGACCAAAACGCTGAAGCTCAGATCGACTGAATCGGAAAAGGACTCATGTGTGATGACGGTATCGATCGGAACCGTGCCATCCTCGACCCGTACCAGCCTCACATGAATGCTCGCCACGTCTACGATCCCAGCGGCTCGGCTCTCGAACGACGGGGCCAGAGCCAGAAAACCTGGCACGTATGTCGGGCCTGCCGGGTCGGTAAGGCAGCTGACGGTGACCATGGAGACCAGGGAGACTAATACAGCGTATGGGCCGAAATGTCGGGTCGATTTCTGCATACGGGTGAGTCCGGTCGAAGTGGTAAGCGTCAGTGTGGCAAACCAATGCCTGAATTTAACACCGCACAAGCGTGGCGGTGGAACAGCCAACGTCGAACAAAGAACATCAAACGTGAGGTGTATTGGGATTCACTTCAACGTTGGATGTTCGATGTTGGACGTTCGACGTTCGATATTCCCTACGGTCTCCAGTTCGGCTGGCCTTCAGACAACCCGGAATCCGAATCTCGACCGACTGGTACACGGACTGAAGTATATGTCCCCGGAATGACGTCACTCGGCACCACGTAAACACGCTCGTGCCCAACGGTATCGTCGAAGCCCACGAGTACTATCTGGCTCCCGTCAGGCGACCAGTCCATTCCCCAAAGTCCGTTAGGATCAGATTCGCACGAGATTGCATTGGTCGCCAACTCCCTTTCCCCTGAGCCGTCAGAGTTGGCAACCCAATAGCTGATTTCGCACATGTCGTCTTCTCTGCCGAACAAGACCTCGGAGCCGTTTGGTGAGAACACCGGCATCATGTCGGCGAAGCTCGCACCGGGAGAAGTGATTTGTGTGAGCCCAGTACCATCTGTGTTTATCACCCACAGGTCTTCGTTGCCAGTCTGCGTGTCCTCACCAACGAAAACGATCTGTGATCCATCCGGTGACACGTCCATCTCAATAACACGCAGGTAGCCGCTGACTCCTTGCATCGGCTCAGCGGTTAGCGCCACTGGATTTGACCCGTCGTAGTAGACCGAGAAAAACTTGCTGACCGTCGTAAGCCCGGAGTCACGCGCGACGAAGATTTGATTCGGCAGAGCCCCGGTTGGGTTCCACCCCGCAGCCGGCGGGCCAGTCTGCCACGCAGAGGGTAAGAAAGACGTTACCGTCGTGTACGTATTCACCGGAATCCCTGAGATGGGGCCTGAAACATTCGGAATAACACAAATATGATCGACCGGAGCAGCCGCACCCGAGCGACATACAAGACCCAGGTGTTGCCCATTTGAATTCCAACGAGGATAGCCTGCGTCCACGCCTGCCTCATTGACTAGGGCGGTGAGCTCGGTGCCGTCAGAGTTCACCATGTAGAGGACATTCGTACCTGTTGCGCCAGTAGTGTATGCGACTCGCTGTTTGTCTTGCGACCACCGAGGGCTGATCAGGTATCCCAGAGGAGTTCCAGTATCGGCGATCTTCGCGACTACTGACCCATCCGACGCGCCAGCGAAGACTCCCACATCACCCGAGAAGCTTGAATCGCTGAAGAAGACTATGTCTGTTGGAATAACTGGGGGGGCGTTCACGACTTCCAAATCGAGCGATGTTGCACTCCAATTCAGCTGAAACTCCAGGCTCGCATCGATACTGAGCCCCGTCGTGTCCGAGAACTCACCGGTTCGTGACGCGAAAGTGAGAATCGTAAATGTCTGACCGAGCTGAGGCGTGAAGTTGTTGATAACGCTGATGTTCAAGGTACCGTTCGCCGTGAAGCTCCCCGTAACGGTCGCCCTGTCGTGATCGGTTCCCGCCGTCAGGCCGCCAATTTCGATGTTCGCCGTGGATAGTGCGCCAGGTATCGCATCGCCGATGAAATTCAGGATACCCGGAGACGTACCTGGGTTCACATCACCATCGAATGCCGGTACATCGATTACGTTGCTCAGGTCAATGGTCCCGTTACCCTGAAGGATTGCGCCATCCGAATGGGTGAACGTGCCCTCGAGCGCGATCGTGCCGCCTTGAACGTCCAGGGTGCCCACGTTGACTACGTCAGGCACAATTCGGGTGGATGTGCCTGTTGCGGCGGACTTGACCAAGAGACCGTCGTTATTGACGGTGCCGGTGCCAAGTAGTGAGAAGTCTCCGACGAAGTCAATGGTTCCTGTCGCGAGGTTGTTCAACACCGCACCGTTCGAGAAGGTCGGGCCGTCTCCGTTGACGTATAGAGTCCCTCGGTTGGCAAGCTCTCGTCCACTGAGTTCGAGGCCTGTTCCTCCTATTGTCCCATTGGACGAGGTGTTGACCTCGATCGCACCACTGCCCTCGATGCGGCCTGCGGTCCAGCTCAAAACGTTGGCTATGAGGATATCACCTGTGCCGCCAAGAATGCCGCCGTTTACCACGAGATTGGGGATGACCGCAGTTGTGGTGTTGGTGAACGCTACGCTGCCGCCTGCTATCTGTGTGACGCCGTCCGAGGCTCCGCTGTAGTCGTAAGAACCGGCTATGGTCGCCGATCCGGCGAGGAACTGGATTAGGCCGTCCGGTCCCAAAGTAACCATCGTCTGTGCATCAATCGTGTTGGTACCCGCGCCAAAGGTTAGCGAGGCAGAGGTACCTCCGTCCCCGACTTCGATCATGGCATCGATGAAATTCGTATTGCCCGAGAATATCATCACACCGGCTATCAACTGCAGAGAGCTAGTGGCATTCGAAGTCAGCGGAACCATGATCGAAGTCGCGGTCTCAGTAAGCGTCCGCCTAATCGTGCCGTTATTGATCAGCTGAGGTTCGGTACCCGTTCCGCCCCATGACATGAGGTCGTCGGCGGTGATCGTCATGCTGGCGTTATTGACGATCTGAGCCCCGTTGTCCATCACGATGTTGCTGCCGGACCACTCGAGGGTGCCCTCGTTTGTCACGGCAACTTCGTCGAACTCCGTGTTGGTGCCGCTGCCGGTGCTGATAGCCATCGTCGCGCCGTTCATGATGGTCGTAGAGCGCGGCCCGGCCATCGTGCAGCCGTTGCAGTACAACACGCCAGCTATCGACAGGTCGCCGTCTCCTGTGAGTGAGCCACTGGAAAGCCAGAGTTGCCCTTGCCCTGCAACGTATCCCACGCTGTCGATCTGGAGTGTGACGCCCTGGGCAACCTCGAGTACTTGCGTTGCGATGTTATCTGAGTTGCTTAGCGTCAGGTTCGCAACGGTAGCGTCGCTCGTGAGCGAAACCGTATATGAGGCATCGACTGCGATGTAGACCGTATCAAGTGCAGCTGGCAATCTGCCAAGGTCCCAGTTTGACGGATCTTCCCAGCTGGTCCCGTCTCCTGCCCCCGTCCAATTGATCGTCGCGCCCGCAGCCGGTGCCGATTCGATTACATCTAGTGCCAGGTACGTCGTCTCCCAAATTGGATCCAACTCCAACCCGCCACCAATATTCAAACCGTTGATGCTCGTGAAGCTTCCCGAAACGGTTCCGAATCCGAGCACATTGAACGAATTGCCGAGGCTCGGCGTGAAGCCCATCGTGATGTCCAACGTTCCAGTGAGACCTAAGTTTCCACTCACGTCCAGCCTGTCGTACTCCGAGGCAACGGTCGTCCCGTCGATCTCTATGTACACCGTGGAGTTGACGCCGAGAGTTAGGTTACCTTCAACTGTGAGAATGCCCGGTGATTGACCAGGGCCGATGTCTCCCTCGAATTCCGTGATCGTGGCATTGGTCACATCAAATGTGCCGACACCTTGTAGGAGTCCGCCCTCGCTGTGCAAGAACGTGTTTTCGATTACCAACCAGCCGACACTGATATCGATAGTACCAGCGTTCGAGAACGGCACCTGTACCACAGTAGAGTCTGGGCTATCCTGCACGAACTCGCCGGCGTTGAGCAGGAACCCGGACCCTGATATGCTGCCCGCTGGAGAAGAGAGTATTTGTCCCTCAGTAGCGTTTTCGACAACAGCACCGTTCGCGAGGATAATGTCGCCGCGTACCCACTCAATCACGCCGTTGTTGATGATTTGGCGTTGATCCAGAGTTCTCGTTGGCGTACTACTGATGGTCATCATTCCGCCGGCGTCAATCAAGACAACGCCGCTTCCGCCTATGGTCCCCGAAGTCCACGTCATTAAGCCGTAAACACTGATTACTCCACTGCCAGCGATGTTACCGTCGTTCCAGAGCGTTGCATTATCCGAAACGACTGCCGACGTGTTTACTGTGAGCGTGGTGTTATCTACATGCAATGCCACCTGATTGCTTCCGTCGCCAACTACCAGTACTCCAACCGCGGCGGAGACATCGAGCCTCACCATGTACTCACCCGGCAATACGATTACGGCAGTGTCGGTGGCGGTTGGCGGACTTCCTGTGCTCCAATTGGACCCGTTGCTCCAATCGCCGCCGTTCGCGTTGGTCCACGCCACCTGGCCACCCTGGCCGGCGGTTGTGATGTTGAACGCGTTGCTCGTGGCGGGAAGATATTCGTTGGTGCTCGCCGCCAGGGTGTACCCATCACCCACGGCGTCGATCGAAAGGTCGCTGAATGCCGCGACGCCGGCATTTGCCGTGACGGTCCTAGTGCCCGACAGCGTGCCGTTGCTGGGGTTGGTGCCAATCGCGATCGCCACGTCACCGGAGAAGTCCGTGTCAACGGCGCCCAATTCGTTGTAGGCCGTGACCAACACGGCAGGAGTGATCGTCGCGCCAGCGTTGGTGTTGCTCGGCTGAACGGTGAAGGCGAGTGTAGGTTCTTGTGGTATAACGGCAGCAGCGGTAAACGTCGCCTGCAGATCCGGCCAGTTCCTCACGGTCGCAGTTGCAGTCTGTTGACCAGGGTTTTGCCCTAGGGTCCAAGTAGACCAGGCGTATCCCTCAGCATTGGTTGACACCGACGCCTGGCCAAACACACCGCCGTCTCCGGTTGTGAAGTCCACCGGGGAGCCCTCAACCGGACCGTCGGGAGCATTAACCTGCACCTCGAGCACCACAGGCAGTTCTGTACCGACCAGACCAGTCTGGTTGTTGCTCGAGAAGATCGTGATCTCACTCGGCACGGGCTCCACGTAGAGATCGATTGTATCGGCCGGTCCCGTGAGGAGTTGTGCTATCAAATGCACCCAGCCACGCTCGAGGCCGGCTTGGACGCTGCCAACCCCGGCGTCGGGAACAGACAGGCGCGTTTCATTCTCAGATATCCATTTGATCGGTGTGCCGGGAATTGGCTCACCCGATGCGTCCAAAGCTTGTGCCTCCACGGAGTAGGTATCGCCCATGTGCAGATAGGTGAGATCGGTGATCATCTGAACGCTGGCCGCGTCGGAACCAACCCCCACGTAGGTGATCGGTACCGGTTCTGCAACCACCGCGTCGCTTCCAGAAGTCGTGGCTGTCACAGTCAAAGGCCCCGCACTGAATACCACGTCTCCGGTTGGTGAAAGGCATTCGAGAGTGAGTGTGAATGTTTCACTCGAGGATGAGACCGGTATGCTGAAACTGAGATCCACCGAGTCCGAATCGGTCGTAAGTGCGACCACAGTGTCGAGCGCGACCGTCTCGTCCTCATCCCGGATGAGCATCACGTGCACGCTGTCGACATCCACAATGCCTGCCGCGCTGCTCTCGAAAGACGGAGCCAGAGCCAGGAAGCCAGGCACGTATGCCGGGCCGGCCGGATCGGTGAGGCAGCTTGTGGCGAATACTGAAACGGCCAACGAGATAAGGGCAAGTGGTCTCATACGTCTTAGGGAGTTAGGCATATTGAGGGCCCGATATGTGTGAAGTTCCTTGATCATGGACAGTCTAGTCCAAAGAAAACTATACAGCATTGTACGTGCCCGCCGGGGGGGCGCTTGTTTCCAGCTGTTCTAGGGTGAAAATGTTGGTGCTGGTCGACAGGCGTTGTAGGCGAGCGGCAAGGGATCGAGAAGCGGGATGAACAGGCACAAAAATGGTGCCCATGGCGCCAGGATACTGTGGGCCGCCTGACCGCCTGACCGCCCTACCGCCTGACCGCCCTACCGCCCCTCACAACGTCCTTCTCCTCCATCCACTTCACCTCATCTCCCATCACCCGTTGCGCAAGCTCGTATATCGGTAGGTCGTCGTTGTGAAAGATCCCTCGAAAGTCTGCGTCTATGCGTCTGCGAGACATGCGGCAGAACCCTTCCGCCATGTGAATCGCCGAGGCCGCCTGACCGCGTTCCTCAGGATCGGTGCTGGTGCGAAGGCTCTGCGCCTTGGCACAGGCGGCCACCATCGCAAACAGCTCGGCTCCGATGTCCACCAACCGGGCAAGCACCGCCTGGCGCCTCTCGAGTGTCGCCCCGTGACGCACCATTGCGTAGAAGAGCATGCGCGCGAGCTTCCGGGCACGCCGGTTCACCCAACGCATGTGTCGTGCGAGCTTGCCGAACTGAACATACCGACGCCATCGCCCCCAGCCCAGCCAACGCGCGGGGTACCATGCTGAGTAGAACAGAATGGCCCTGATAGACGCTGCAATCTTCTGTTTTTTTGACGCCTTCGGATTGGCGAGGGGTCCTATGACCTTGATGTGAGTGTCCAAAGCCTCCCGCACGACGAACAATCTCATGATCTCGCTCGCTCCCTCGAGAATGCGAGTTATCCTGAAGTCGCGCATCGTGCGTTCAATGGGGAGCGGGTCCACTCCTCGGGCTTTCAGACTGTCGGCAGTCTCGTACGCCCGCCCGCCGCAAATCTGGTGCGCCGCGTCTATAGCTTCCCAACCACGCTCGCTCGTCCACAGTTTGGCGATTGCGGCCTCGAGCCGGATATCAGCCCCGCCACGGTCAGCCAGCAGGCCCGTGATCTCTTGCACGGCGTCGATAGCAAACGTGTTGGCGGCGACGAAACCCAACATCTGGGCTACGGCGTCGTGTTTGCCGACCGGCTGACCCCACTGCACCCGACTCTTGCCGAATTCCCTCGCGGCTTCCAGACACCGTTTAACGGCGGCAGAGCAGGTAGCTGGGACCGCGAGCCTGCCCGTGTTTAGTGTCACCAGAGCCAGCTTGAGCCCCCGTCCCTCCTCCCAAAGGCGGTTTTCGATCGGTACTCGAACGTTGTCGAATCTGAAAACGCCGTTCTCGATACCTTTGATGCCCATAAATTCGCAACGATGGGTTACTTCCACGCCCGGCCAATCTGTGTGGACTATGAAAGCCGTGATATCGCGCTTCCCGGTCCTCGCCATGACAACGATAACCTCGGCGACGGGTGCGTTAGTGCACCACAGCTTTTCGCCGTTCAGTATGTACGCGGTACCGTCCTCGGTGAGTTCGGCCGTAGTGATCATCCGGGCGGGGTCGGAGCCAACTGCCTCTTCGGTGAGGGCGAAAGCGCTGATTGTGCCGCTCGCGAACCTGGGAAGGTACTTCTGCTTTTGTTCTTCGGTTCCGAAAAGCAGCAGAGGTCCCGGTACTCCGATCGACTGATGTGCCGACAGCATCGTGGCAACGGCAGCATTCACGCTTGCCATCATCGAGATCGCA
>CAYTDU010000111.1:0-11080 GCA_964436395.1 uncultured Gemmatimonadaceae bacterium
TGGTGGCTCAACGGCTCGTTCGCCGGCTCTGTCCCGACTGCAAGGTTCCCCACCGGCCCACAACGGAGGAACTGAGGTTCCTCAAGCTGAATCGGCCCGACCTCAAGGAAATCGAGCTGTTTGGCCCCGGGGGTTGCGAGAAGTGCAACGCGGTCGGCTACAAGGGCCGGATGGCGGTGCACGAAGTGCTCGTGCCGAACGACGAGTTCAGGGAGGCGGTGTTCAACCGAGCGAATGCGGATAAGCTCCGCGCGTTGGCCCGTGAGCTTCCCGACTTCTGCAGCATGCAGGAAGACGGACTCCTCAAAGCCATGTTAGGGCTCACGAGTCTGGCTGAGATCATAGCAAACGCACCTCGGGATGCGGATCCGCGACCGATGTCCGTGCTCAGAGGCATTTCAAGATCCTGGAGGACTTCATGACCGGCGTCGTACAACAGACCAGTCGCTCACTGGCATCGCGCGTCCGAGCGCTAGTCGAAGCTGACGATGTACAGCTGCCGCCCCTGCCGGAAGTGGCAACGCGAGTACAGCAAATTCTGTCTTCGGACGACCCGGACATGCGTGAGTTGGATCAACTCCTATCGCAAGATCCTGCCATCGTTGCAGCTCTACTTCGTCTAGCAAATTCGGCCGTATTTGGTGGCTTGAGACGAGTCGAAGGCCTTTCCACGGCGATTCAACGCATCGGATTCAGGCAACTCGGAGCGATCGTTACCGGTTTGAGTCTCAAAGGCCACTTCAGCAAAGGCTCGGGCGTTAAGAAAGAGCTGTTGGGGGTCCTTTGGGACCATTCTGTAACGAGCGGGTTCGCCGCACGAGCAATTGCGCTCTTGGTCGGAGCTGATTCGGAAAAGGCGTTTCTTGCCGGCTTGCTGCACGACAGCGGCAAGGTGCTGGTGTTAACCGCCGTGGACAAACTCGAAGAACACGGCTTTGCGGACCCTCCCACCAGAGAAGTGTTGGTTGAGCTAATGGACGAGCTTCACGCTGAACTGGGGTACGGCGTACTCACCGAATGGAATCTGCCGGAGGACGTCGCAAGCATCGCAAAGACACATGAAGACGAGAATGCGGATAGTTCCGATCAGGTCTTGGCCTGTGTGAAGGCCGCTAACTTGATAACGCGGAAACTGGGTTTCCACCTTCAGCCGGACCCTGAGATGTCAGTGGTCGAGAATCCGGTTATCGAGAACTTGGACCTTGACGACATGACGGTCGCAACAATGATGGTGGAGATGGAGGACCATCTCTTGGAGATGAAGCAACTTTTCTGAGTTACGCCAGAGCGTCGAGGAGATAGCCTTTGATCTCGTAGTCAGTCCTTCTCAAGAAACCATCGAGCTTGTAGGCGTACACTGCGCCGGGATTGTGAATTCGATCCACATCCTCGAGGTTGACCCAGTAATGAGAGTCGAAATAGAAGAAGTTGTCGACGTATAGGGTAGCCTCCTTCATGAGGGGGCGGTCGTTGACGTGCGCCAATGTGGGGTAGTAGGAAGTGTCCAAAATCACCCACTGATCGTCTGACTCACGTCTATAGGCTGTCCAGGCATGGCCTCCCGTTGCAGCACCTGCACCCGCTTTTACCAGCCCTCCGTACGTTCTTACTCGCTCATACGAAACACCTGAGTGCAATAAAAGGGAATGGACAATAAAGGCTCCGTCCTCGCAGTCTCCGCTTCCTTTGCGTAGCGCAAACGTTGGCGGTGCCCAAAATTCTTCGTACCCGTAGTTCCTTATGTCCTCTTCGTAGGGGAAGTTGCGCAGTACCCACTGAATCGCGGCGGTAGCCTTGTCGTCGTTGTTGCCTAGCCCATAGGTGATCTCCTCGGCGAGGGCCTGCATTCGGTCGTTGGGGTATTGCAGGTAGATCCTATTGTATGTCGGAGAGAACACCTTCTCCTCTTTGTTGTATCCCTGCTCATACAAGGACAGCGAAACCGACGCCAAATGGTCGAAGATGTTCGGTCTGTTCTCTTGGTCCTGCCACAGCCAGTTGCTTGTGGTCTGTGCCCCATTTTGCGGCACGACCGACCAGAGTCGTGATTCCCTTGCGGATTGCGGCTGGAACAGCGTGATCAGCGGGGAGCAATCCCAGCAGCTTGTGGACCCGATTGGCTGAACTGACAAGGCTACGGCACCTCGAAATGTGACTTGGATCACATTTTAGCAAGCGGTGTTCCGAGCCGGCATTTTGTGCCGGTTGCGTCTTTACCCACTGTTTTCGCGGATTTGCACGAACAGCGAGAAAATCTGACGTGGTGTTACCAATTGCGCGGCTTCGACACAAGTGGAAAGTCGTTGCGGGACTGCAACGCAAATGGCACCCTCAATGGGTGCCATAATGTCCTGTCGATTTGACAGATGTGTGTTTGAAAATGTGGCTACGGTCTTCTTGGACGGCGTGGACGACGCAACCGGCGCTGCGTGTATCGGCGCATGTCGATCGAGCGGCGGCGGTATGCTTTCAACCTACGCACAGCGGGTCTTCGATGATCCAAGGCTGGTCTAGCGGGCCGTCTTATGGCGGATCTAGGGGTCAATATGGCTGGTGCCAACGTATCGACCGATACACTCTCTCTTGCGACCGGTGGCGGAACACGCACCGTGGAATCCTGATGCTCGCGACTCTGTGCGGTCGCCACGGCCGGGATCGCGGCAAAGAGAACGAGAATCAGGCAGAGTTGTTTCATGGTTTCCAGTTCAATTAACACAGAAAGATCCGGGCCACAAGAGCGCAGTCACGGCAACGGAATTCGCAGGAAAACGGAGGCGTCACGAATGAAGCTACAACGGCTTCTCTTCTTGGGAATGTTACGATCCCTATCTCCCCTACTGGTTCAGTATCGGGTACCGTGGACTTGCGGCCTTTTGCTGGTTGTTTTCTTACGCCGCATGTCTGAGCGACCGCCGGGTTTCAATTCTTGCAGAGCAGGGATCACGGCCTCCACGAGACCGCTACATGCCTCGTCTCGCCAGAATACCCCCGTTTCAAGGCGATTGTTGGCTTGGCGCTATCAAATGGAAAAACGCAAGGCAGGATATGAAGTTGCAAATCGCCTCCGGGCGATTCACATTTTTGAAATTGCATCTTTGCAATTCATGATCGCAAATCGCCAACCGCCCATCTGCTGGCCGCAATCCTGAAAAGCAGGGTTCCATTTCTGGGTTGCAAACATCACATCGAGGCGTGTCAGTCCGCATTTCCGGAAATGTGGTCTTCATATTCAGGAAAAGAAGGACGCAATTGATGATTGTAAGCTCACAGTCGACGTCGTGAGACTGACGATCGATGTGCGTGAACTCACAATCGATGCCGTTTTGGCAACTTGACAACCCGGCGCCGAGTCGAGGTAGCCCGCAAAGGCGTATGGCGCATTCTTAGATTCTGGAGCCGCGAGAGTTTTTCGTTGATTAGCGAAGGTTGGCGGATTCGACGCGAGAGTGTTGCGGCCAAGTCGGCATTTCGGCAACGCCGCTTCCACTCGCCCGGAAACCCGCTGGTTGTCGGGTTTGTCGGTGACCTCCGCTATTCACTCCGTAGGCTCCTTGCCGCTCCGGCATTCTCTGCGGCGGCAATCCTCATCCTCGCCCTGGGCATCGGCGGCAACAGCGCCATGTTCAGCGTGTTGCGCGACGCGATTCTCGCCGACCCGCCGTACCCGGATCCCGAGCAACTGGTGTTGCCCGCAATCTCACACGTCTATCCGGCTTACACCTACCACGGTGCATCCTACCCCGAGTTCGAAATGATGCGCGATTTGCCCGACAGGATGGTGGATCCAATCGCCGGTTACACACTCGTTCCGGTGACGCTTTCGGGTTCGGGAGATGCTGAGCGAGTCGATGCGGAGGTGGTGACGCCGGAATACTTCAGTCTTCTTGGCACCGCTGCCGCTTTGGGTCGCACTTTCAACTCCTTGGAAGGTGACAAGAATACTCCATCACTGGTTGCTGTAATAGACGACGGTTTTTGGAACAGTAGGTTCGGCCGCGACCCGAATGTGTTGGGGCGTGAGGTAATCATCAACGGAACCGCGGTGACGATTGTCGGCGTGTTGCCGAGAGGTTTCCGCGGGGTCACCGGAAGAGGACGCATCTGGCTGCCCATGGCCTCGGCCGGAGTGCTGATGGACCGTTGGAGGGTCGGCAACCACGGCTCTCACTGGTTCTCGCTGTTGGGAAAGCTCAGACCCGGCGTTAGCTACGAGGCAGCCGCAGCTCAGTTCCTCTCGGTAGCCCGCGAGATTCGTCGCCGTTGGCCCGACCACGGGTCGAACGGAGACCTCGTCCCAACTGTCCGACCGTTTCGCACTGTGGCCAGGAATGAGACGGCACAGTCGTCGTTGCTGCTGCTTTCAGCCGCCGCCGCGCTCGTCCTGTTGATCATCTGTGCGAACCTCGCCGGGCTGCTCCTCGCCCGCGCATCCTCCCGGACACGCGAGACAGCTATACGCCTCGGTATCGGTGCGGGACGATGGCGCGTGATGCGACAATGTCTAGCCGAGTGTCTGCTGGTTGGGCTGGCGGGCGGTTTGGTGGGTCTCGCGGTTGCTTTGTGGGGAATCGAGACATTCGCGACACTCGCACCGAGTGCGTGGATCAGCGGATCCAACGATCTCCAATTCGTCAACCTGGAGATGTCCGGCATCGATTGGGGAGTGACCCTGTTTGCTCTGGGGCTTTCAATCGGCACGAGCGTTTTGTTCGGAATGCTTCCGGCTCTCAGGCTCTCATCGCCGAAACAGATGGAAAACCTGAGAGTGCCGATCGGCACAAAACTGAGCAACATACGGCGTGCGGTAGTCATGCGTAGTCTGCTGGTGAGCAGCCAGGTGGCACTTGCGTTGATCTTGCTGGTCGGCGCCGGATTGATGTTGAAAAGCTTGAGCGAGTTGCACGGTGTTGAGACCGGCTGCCCACCTCTCGGAGGCCTGTGCGCGACAAGTCAGGTGCGCGGCATCGATGGCAGGCCGGAAATTGCCGAGAGCGAGTGGCTCCAAGTTGGTACACTGATCGTTGAGGATTCCTACTTCGAAGCGGTCGGTGCCAGGATTATCGAGGGTCGGGCGTTTGCCCCCACGGATTGGCGTGAGGCATCACAGGTGCTGATTTTGAACGAGACGGCCGCGGCAGAACTCTTCCCCAACGAGCGGGCACTCGGCCAGCGGCTTTCTCTCGGGCACAGTGTGATGCCCGAGGGCAGTTCGGCCGAGGTTGTGGGGATCGCGAGCGACATCCTCTACTCGTCGCCTGACGTTGGATCGAGCCCCGTGGTCTACCTGTCGTCCCGTCAGGTCCCGGTGGAAAACCCTACGTTCATTGTACGGACCGTCACCGAGCCCTTCTCCGTATTGCCCGCAATCCGTGCCGAAATGGGGAGTCTCGACCCGGGTGTGCCCATTCACCGTGCAGCCACGGTGGAGGGACTCGGCGATCGAGAAATGGGTAACACGCGCCTGGTGATGAGCGTCTTATCCGTCTTTGCTGCTTTTGCCACAACGTTGGCCGTGGTTGGCATATACGCCATCATCGCTTATTCCGTGTCGCGCCGCAGGCGAGAGATCGGTATCAGGGTGGCGATTGGTGCCCCCGCGACGGGGGTTATCGGGTTGATGTTGAGGCAAGGCGTCGGAGCAGCGGCAATCGGCGTGATCTTTGGTTTGGGTGCCGCATGGGCCAGTACACGGCTGTTCTCATCGCTCCTGTTCGGTGTCAGCGCCGTCGACCCCGTGTCGTTCGCGTCTGCCGCACTCCTGTTGCTTGCGGCGACATCTCTCGCAAGCTACATCCCGGCCAGGAGAGTCACGCGTATCGACCCGATCGAGGTTTTGCGAACCGAGTAAACGTCGTAAATGCAGACGTCACTCGTGCCGGAGTGCCTCAACCGGATCCACCCTCATAGCCCTACGGGCCGGTACCAGGCAGGCGGCAAGCGCAACTGCAGCCAGCATCATCGACGCGAGGGCGTAGGTGGGAACATCTGTAGGTGTCACACCGAAGAGCATGCCACTGATGAGGCGTGACATTGCCACGGCAGCCACGATTCCAAGAGCAAGACCAATACCCACGAGCACCGCTCCCCCGCTGAGAACTTCTGAAACCACGGCTTTGGGACTTGCACCCAACGCAATACGAACACCGAACTCGTTGGTTCGTTGCGCCACGAGGTAGGACACGACACCGTATATGCCTGCAAGCGACAATACGAGAGCAACCACTGCAAACCCGCCGAACAGCCACGAAGTGAAGCGCCTGCCTGAAAGCGATTCAGATACGACCTGATCCATAGTCATCACGTCGTAAATGGGCTGCCCCGGATCGAGCGCTTGCACAGCAGACCGTATGCTTGGAACGAGGCTGGCGGTTGGCAACTGTGTTTGTACCACCAGGCTCATGTCGGCGAGCAACTCGAATTGCTCGATCTGTTTGAACGGGAAGTACAGGATCGGACGCGGCGGTCTGTGCAAGCCCGCCTCCAACACGTCACCCACAATTCCGACGATTGTCATGCGCCGCTCTTCGGGGTTCAGGAACAGCTCCGGGGCTGTGGGCATGCGGATGATCTTGCCGACGGGGTCCTCGTTCGGATAGTACCTTCGAGCCAGGGCTTCGTTGATGATCAAAACCGGTAGCCCCTCCGCATCATCGTCCGCCGAGAATCCCCGCCCTCGGACGATGCGCATTTCAATGGCGTCGAAATAACCTGCGCTCACGTATCTCCAGTGAGCATGTGGCTCGGTGCCTGGTGCTCCCCATGGCACACCATCGAGCTGAAACCTGCCGCTGTGACCCCAGCCCTGGAGTGGCAGCCTACAGTTCATTCCGAGCTTCGTGACGCCAGGGATCGCGTCAACGCGGTCTAGCACATCGCTGTAGAATCTCGTGACACTGTTGCCCGGATATTTGTCTGCCGCAAGGGACAACCGCATGGTGATCACGTTCTCTCCCGAGAATCCGGGCTCGACATCCTCGAGACTCATCAACGTCCTAGTCAGGAGGCCGGCACTGAGCAATAGCACGAATGCCAACGCGAATTCGGTGACTACCAGAGCGTTCCTGAACATGCGTCGCCGCCGACTCGATCCACCACGGCCGCTCGTACCGCCCAGTCCGGACAGCAAGTTGTCTGACGAAGCAAAAACAGCAGGCGCGAGACCGAACACAACTCCCGTGAGTGAGGCAACCGCCAGCAAGAAAGCGAACACTCTGCCATCCAGGTGAATCGACGCAGACCGTGGAATCTGCGCACCGCCAAACGCCACCAGTGCGTCGATGCTCAGGTAGGCGATCAGAACGCCCAAGGTGCCACCCAGGAGCGAGAGTAACAGGCTCTCTGTCAGGAACATTCGGATCAGACGCCGGCGGCCGGCGCCGAGCGCCAAGCGAAGTGCAACCTCCCGGTTCCGGTCTGTGGCACGCGCAAGCATCATGTTGCCCAGGTTGGCGCAGGCTATGAGTAACACCAATCCGACGGCGCCAAACAGAATGAGGAGCAACGGGCGGACATTGCCCACGATCTCCTCGTGCAGCGGCCTGACCCAGACACCTCCCCCTCCCTGGATCTCCGGATATAGCTCAGAGATCCTGCCTGCAATTTCATCCATCTGCAGATCCGCCGCCTCGATACTGATGTTGGGAGCCAGGCGTCCGACTACGGCAAGGCTATGAGAACCACGATCGAACACACGGTTTGTCGTCAGCCTGAGAGGTAGCCACAAGTCGACGTTCTCCGCATCCGCGGGGAAGTAGAATCCGTCAGGCATAACTCCCACCACCTCATGGGGTTCGCCGTTCAGGTTGAGTGCCGTTCCCACGACAGCCGGGTCCGAGGCGAACATACGCTCCCAGAAAAAGTGGCTGAGTACGACGACAGGTTGCGCTCCCACATGGTCTTCGCCAACCGCGAACGTCCGGCCAATCAGCGGCGAAGATCCGAGCAGTTCAAAGAGGTTCGCCTCGGCACTTATGGTTTCCAGCCGGACAGGAGGTCCAGCACCCTGAAGGCTGGTGCTTGTCCATTCGAATGCGGCGAGAAACTCGAAGACGTCGTTCTGCTCTCGCCAGTCGATCAGGTTCGGATAGGATGCGGGCCCCCACCCGAAGTCATTCCAGGTTTCCCTGAGAAAGACCAGTTGATCCGGCTTTTCATACGGCAGGGGTCGCAGGACTACACTGTTGACGACGCTAAAAATCGCTGCGTTGGACCCGATGCCAATCGCGGCAGTGGCAACAGCGAGTGCGACAAAGCCGGGGTTTCTGCGGAATCCCCTAAAGGCATGGCGGATATCTCGCCAGATGTCATGGAAAAGCTCAATCTTGGGTCGCCGCCCGGGGTTTGTGGGAAGCTGATTGCGTGAGGTTCGTGAGCGCCACTGTGACCTTCGTTCTTCCACCGCGGACGAAATCAAGTCGCGAATTGCGAACATCCAGACGCGCACCGCTACCCAACGCGGCTTTTGGGTATGCTCGATCATCCACCGGTCGCGAAACGCATCCACCATTCCGGGTCCATACTCGAGCCGAAAATCGGACGGGTACAGGAACAAGAGCAGCCGATACACCGACTCGGACCATCCAGCTCCGCAGTCGCCCTGCCCCTTAGGCATCACGCCACACCCGAACCTTTGAGGACACGCTTGTGGCGAGCGATACCGACAACCTGTTCCAGGTGGGCCGCTTCTGCCTCGAGTGCGCCGCGTCCCTTCCTCGTAATGCGGTAATAGCGCCTGCGTGGATCGTCTCGGCTCGGTGGCGGCCGCTTTGAGGGTTCCTCGATGTAACCCGCGGTTACCAACTTCTTGATCGACCCGTACAAGAGGCCCGGTCCAAGACGGACTGCACCGTCGGTTCGGTCTTCGACTTCACGGACTATGCCCAGCCCGTGGCGTTGGCCGTCAACGAGTGCGAGTAGGATGTGGAACATCGCCGGTGTAACGGTCGTGGCTGGTGAATCATTCATTCCGGCATTCCTAGTCGGAGTTGTATCAACATGTGATATATCAGATAGTGATACATACGTCGAGGTTTTCAAATTGTTTCAGGAAGGTCGGTTCTCGAAGGTTGAAGCAAATAATCAGACAGCGCTACACAGAAACTCCAAGGACATGGAAAGCGTAGATAGACACATGAAAATGGCAATCATGGTACTGCTCGTTCTCGGTGTCTGCATCAGCTGCGCCAGACAACAATCCACGTTGGCTCCTAACACTGGCAGAGACGTGATCACCCGGTATCACGGACATGTCTCGCTAAATGTGCAGAACACAGTCGACCCATCGCGGCACGCCTTCAATGAACCGGTGGACAGTGTTTGGTCCGTTCTGCAGGACGTGTACGAAGAACTGGGAATCGAAACGAACATAGTGGACGAACGCGGTTATCAGGTAGGGAATTCCCGTTTTGTCACACGCCGTATCGGGGGCGACCGGTTGTCAAGGTATCTCTCGTGTGGCTCGAGCGTCGGCTACTCCAACATCGCAGATAGCTACCGTGTGACCTTGTCCGTTATTAGTCGTGTGAGACTGGGCGCAGACAGACAAACCATGCTCCAGACCGAGGTCACAGGCAGCGCAATGCCACGTCAGGTGAGCGGCAATTCCGTGATCTGCACAACGACAGGTAGGTTAGAGCAGAGAATTGCTGAACTCACTTCTTCTTTGCTGGGCGAGGAGCGCCGTTGAACTAATCGCACGCAGTTAGTCGCGGGAGTCTTCACCGTTCCTCATTCCGTCCGCAGAGCTTCAATGGGATCGACGCGCGCCGCACGGCGTGCCGGTACATAACTCGCTAGAAGCGCGACACCGGTAAGAGCAGCGGCAACCGCCAAATAGGTGATCGGGTCAGCGGGATTGACGCCGAAAAGCAATCGGGACATGAGTCGCGTGGCTACGTAGGATGCACCTAGTCCAAGGAGCACGCCGAATCCGGCCAGTACTAGACCCTGGCGGAGCACCATCCCTTTTAGCAACCTCGTTTGAGCACCAAGGGCAATCCTCACTCCCATCTCCCTCGTCCTGAGGCTTACCGCGTACGAGATCACACCGTACACACCGACGGCGCCGAGCAAGAGCGCCACCGCACCGGCGACTCCTACCAAGACGAGTGTGAACGTAGTTCGCGCTGTAGACCGCGCAACGATACTCGAAAGCGGCTGGACGTTCGCCACCGCGAGATTTGAGTTTGTGTTCCGAACGATCCGGCGGATGTCCGAGAGCAAACTCGCGGTATTCGCACGCTCGCTGCGAATCGCATAAGCCATAGTGCGCCAGGAGAACAAGACGTCTTCGTCCATCGCTCGCCAAGGGCTGTGGCTGATCAAAGGCCAGAAGATTGTTGGAGGCGGGTCCTGAGCGACGCCGTTGTCCCTCATGTTTCCTACCACTCCAACAATCTCCCTCCAACTTCCACTCCTATAGGCTGAGATTCTCTTTCCGAGCGCGGCAGCTGGATCGTCCCAGTTTTCGCGCGCGAAGTTTTCAGTGACGATAGCAACTGGAAGGCGGGACCGGACGTCATCCCAGGCGAAATCGCGACCGGCGATCACAGGGTTTTGCATAGTCTCGAGGTAACCGGGCCCTATCCACTGGAACCGCCTGAGCGGAGGGGTGCGGTTCTCACCAACAGGAAAATCCTCAACGTATATGGCGTCGTTTGCGCCACCCAAGAAACTCATCGTTACGGATGAGGTGAGGCCAACTGATGATACCCCCGGGAGTCCCGTGATGCTTGCCGCAATCAATTCGTGCGTGCCCGCCATTTCCTCCAAGTCTGGAACCTCTGCCGCGGGGATGTCGATACTGAGAGTCAACACCGAGTCTGGATTTCGAAAGCCAGGATCCACATCTCTCAACGCCAGAAAACTCCGGATCAGAAGCCCAGAACCCACAAGGAGCACCAGCGCCATTGTGACCTGGAACACCACCAGCGCACTTCTGACTCGGTGACGTTCGCGGCCGGTACCTGTACGCCTGCCTCCTTCCTTCAAAGCTCCAACCATGCTGAAGCCTCGTTTGCGGAGCATTGGCAACAGTCCAACCAAAAGGCTAGTCAGGATAGAAATACCCGCCGTGAAAGCG
>CAYTDU010000112.1:0-11068 GCA_964436395.1 uncultured Gemmatimonadaceae bacterium
ATACGTCTCCGGGTGCGGCTCAGACGAAGATGTTTTAGGTCTCGACATCGATTCGCCCGATGATGTCGTACTGTTCCTGAATGAAATCATGCCTGGTAACGACGGTGTTATCACGGATGAAAACGGTGAATCAGATGATTGGTTCGAGATCTACAACAGTGCATCCGAGCCGGTCGACATCGGAGGCATGTATGTCACCGACGATCTGACACTTTCTGTGGAAGATTGGTGGCAGATTCCGGACACGGATGCAAATGCAACGACGATCCCCGCCGGTGGCTATTTGGTCTTGTGGGCGGACGGCCAGCCGGATCAGGGTGCACTTCACGTTGATTTCAGGTTGAGCGCCACCGGCGAATCGATTGGATTGGCGGATAGTGACGGTGCAACAACGCTTGACATCTCCACATATCCAGCACTGGGAGCCGACGTTTCCTATGGCCGCATACCCGATGGAACGGATGCGTGGCAGCAGTTCGAGGCGGCAACACCCGGTGGCAGCAACAGCTTCGTCGCACCGACGCTGCTTTTAAATGAATTTGTCGCCGACAATGATTCCACGGGCTTCGCCGATGAAGCCGGCGAAACTGATGACTGGATCGAGATCTACAATTCGGGATCTGAGTCAATCGATATCGGCGGGATGTATATCACCGACGACCTCAGCAACCTGAGGAAGGCTCTAATTCCAGCCACCGATGCGGCGACCACGACGATCCAGCCAGGTGGCTTCCTAATCCTCTGGGCAGATAACGATCCGGAACAAGGCGTTCTCCATCTGGACTGGAAGCTCAGCGGCGACGGCGAGGATATCGGGCTAGTTGCACCGAACGGTAGCGGCATCGTTTTGATCGATTCCGTGACCTTTGACCTCCAAACGGAAGGGGTGTCTCAGGGACGCGATCCCGACGGAAGCGACACCTGGATGTTCTTCGACGCGCCGACCCCCGGTGCGAGCAACGGCTGAACCGCGGGCCCTAGGAAAAGAGAAATGGCGAGCACGGGGTGGTGGAGGATTGTTTTAGGCGGGGCCGCGGTGGCCGCTCTGCTGTCACTCTCGTGGTTCCTGCCGCGCTGGGGTGGTGTCCGGGAGCGGGCAGTAGTGGAGGCCGGCCGCACCTTTCTGCTGATGTCGCCCAACCCGGGTGAGTACAGCTGGAACCTGCTCGACGCGCTGCCTGCACGGAACCAAACACCCGTGGAGCACCGGTACGTGCAGTTCGACCGCGGTGAATTGGTCGAGTTGGAGCTGGCTCCCGACCTGGCAACGGGCACCGAAGTCGATTCTGGCCAACAACTGGCCTTCATAGAGAGTCCTGCGCTGGAACGGGAGCTGAACGAGCTGATTGCGGGGCGAGACGCGCTGGTGGCCGAGCTCGCACTGTTGCGTGCGGGCGGACGCCTGGAGGAGGTCACTGAGGCAGAGCGGAGGTTGGAGCTCGCCGAGGCTCTGAGAGCTGGGGAGCAGCCCAACCTGGAGCGTACACGTTCTCTGCACCAGGATAGCATGATCTCCGACGCCGAACTGGAGTTGGTGGAACTGCAGGATGAAACCCGCCGGCTGGAGATCGAGTTGGCCAGGGCCCAGTTGGAAGTAGTCAGCGGGCCCGCCCGACCGGAGGCATTGGAGGCACTCGACGCGCAGATAGCCATTATCGACGCCGGAATTGCCGAGCTCGAAACCAAAACCGAGGAGTTAGGGGTCCGCACACCGATCGCCGGGATCCTCGAGATGGGCGGCTCGACCAACATCCTGCGGGTCTACGATCTGGGCACGGTCTATCTTCGGATCCCGATTCCACAGGGAGCGCGATACCGAATCTACGTGGGCAGCAGGGTCCTGTTCCGCACTCCGGCGTGTCCGGGCGAGCGGTTCGAGGGTGAGATAGTGGACCTGGGCGAGAACGCTATCAACCTCAACGGGCGCCAGGTGTTTTGGGGCAGCGCCCAGGTGGACAATCCGGAACGCCTGCTACGCTCGGGCATGACCGGGAATGTGGTCATCGACGCCGAGGGGGGTAGCCCCGGGCTGATCCGTTCGCTTTGGCGGGAGATCGTGGGGGTGGGACTGTGAGCGACTACCAGGACTACGGCCGGCACGAATTCAAATATGTGCTGCCACTCTCGGCCCGCGATGAGTTGCTGGCTATCATCGGCGACAATGCAATGCCCGACCAGCACGCATCCGCCCGAGAAGACGGTCTGGTGGGTTATTACAATCACAGCATCTACCTGGACACGGAAGACCTGCTGGACTATCACGAACGCCTCTCCGTGCGGCGGGTACGCAATCGGCTGCGGGTTCGGAGTTACGGCAAGCCCGGAGAGCGAGCGCCGGTGTTCCTCGAGAATAAACGCAAGATCGACGAGTGGGTGGTAAAACAACGGGTGCGGGTTTGCGACGCCGACACCTGGGCTGCTCATCCCCACGACCGTCCCTGGGTCGATTTTGCGAGTGGCGTAAATGGAGGTGGTCGCTACGCCGCCGCGCACTTCCTGCGTCTCGTGGAGAACGGGCGGGTACCGGTGTCCATGGTGAGATACTTTCGCGAGGTCTACCTCGACGGCCGCGGCGACGGGTATGGAAAGGTGCGGCTGACCATCGACCGTGAGATTTTCGCCAAGGTGCGGCCGGACGGCCGCGACCTCTATGCTGCCCCAGATGTAGAACTGATACCGCGAGACTGGATGGTAATGGAACTGAAGTTCTGCGGCGATCGGCCTGCCTGGATGCGAGCGATCTGCCGCGAGTTGGGGCTCCGGGCGCATCCCGTGCCCAAGTTCGGTCTCAGCATAGCCCGCGGGGTGAGAGCGGGGCACGGGCGCGATCAGGAAGCGCTACTACCTAGACCTATCCGGCAGACGGGATGGGCCGCATGAACGGAATCGACCTGGAACTCGCCTTCGGGCAGGCGCTGAACCTAGATCTGGTGCAGATCTTCCAGGCGCTGATGCTGGCGCTTTTGTGCGGCGGTTTCGTCTCGATGATCTACCGCGTATCGATCCAGGATCGAATCGCATCACCATCGATGATGGTATCACTGGTCTTGCTGTCGGTGATCGGTGCGATGGTGATGATGGTTATTGGCAACAACATCGCTCGGGCGTTTTCGCTGGTAGGGGCGCTCGCAATCATTCGGTTCCGCACGCGGCTGGCGAGCCCGGTGGACATCACCTTCGTTTTCTTCTCCCTGGCCGCCGGCATAGCTGCAGGTGTGTTCGCATACAAGGTCGCCGTGCTCGGCACAGCCGTAGTCGGCCTTGCGGCACTTGTGCTGCAGGCGGTGATGGCGCTCACCTGCCAGGGCCCGGGCCACCTGCTTCGCTGCGACATCGCTGCGTACCAGGGTACCGAGGGTTCGATGCTGGCAGTGCTCGATCGCCACGTGTTTCGTCGTGCCTTGGTGGAGGCCCGTTCACTGCGTTTCGGGGAGACGCTGTCGTACCGCTATAGGATCGTGCTACAGCGCGAGCATACGCTGGAGCCGTTGCTGAGAGAGATGTCGGACGTCGAGGGAGTCGAACGGGTGATCATCGACGCCGGAGACGACGCTGGCGATCCCGGAGAGTAGGATAGGCATGCCGAGGCTAACTGCTGAGCATCACGCCTCTATCTTCGTCCCCAGCCCCTTCTCAACCGCTCGCTCATACGCAAGCAACGCGATCGCTGTATCCTGAACGCCTACTCCAGTCAGGTCACACACCGTGATCTCGTTTTTTTCGGTGCGGCCAGGTGCTGCGCCGGCCGCGATTTCACCCAAATCAAACGCCGCGTCCTCGGAAATAAATCCAGCTTCCAGGGCGTGATGCAGTTCTCCAAGCAGCGCACACTGTGATTTTCTATCGCAGATGACCTTGTCGGCACGAGCCATCACCTCGGGGTGCAACTCACGTTTATCAGGTCCGTCCGATCCCATCGCCGTGACATGCAAGCCCGGGTGCAGCCATTCTGCGCTCAAGTAGGGTGTCCTGGACGGTGTAGCGGTCACGACGAGGTCGGCTGCGCTCACCAACTCCGCCACGTCGTTTGCGGCCGTCACATCCTTTCCTAGCTCAGTCGACATGTCGGCGATATAGCCTTTGACACTGCCGGGATGCGTGTCGAAGACCATCAACTGCTCGAAATCACGTACGAGACGAAGCGCTTGAACCTGATACCGCCCCTGCATACCGGCCCCAACTACACCTACGGTATCGAGCTTGTCGCGCGCCAGGTACTTGGCGGCGATCGCACCTGCCAATCCGGTTCGCAATTCGGTGAGAAATCCGTTGTCCAACAACAGCGCCTGAGGGAAGCCGGTCGTTGCGTTGAGCAGCACCATCATACCACTCCCGGTCGGCAACCCTTTCTCGGGATTGCCGTAGAACCCCGACGCGATTTTCACGGCGAAACTGTCGAATCCATTCACATATGCGGATTTGACGTGAATTTCGCCGTTGTGTTCCGGCACGTCGATGCCCATCGCCGGAGGTACGGTTGCCTGGCCTCTGGCCAAACGAACGAAGCCTTCCTCTACAGCTTGAAGTGCGTCCAGATCCATAGACACGCACGCTCTGAGATCGGCTTCAGTGAGGATTGTGATGGTCGAATGGTTCTCGTTTGTGAAATTCATGTGGGCCGCCGTTTGTCTGTGCTAGATGAAATTACCGCACAGAACCAGCGGGCGGCTACCCGCCCGGTCTATGCGGTCGCACTCTCCCACCCGGCGGTGAATCCGGCAAGAACGGCCTCATCCATCGGCGATCCATACCGCCGGGACGCAAACCGCCGCGTTCGAGCTCTTCTTCGAGTATCTCAACCTGCTCGGGAGTGAGGACTTCGCGTATCTCCGCCTGGATTGAATCGTTGATTGCCCGAAGGTGGGGCATCAATTCCCGCAGCACCGAATCGGCGCGTGGACCATTGCTCTCGAATATCTCGGATATTTCGGCTCGCTGTTCATCCGTGAGATTGAGACGAGCAAAAGGCCGAGGCAGTTCACCCGCCTGTCTAAATGGCCGCATTGGCTTTTCGCGTGAGGCGCGTATACGCTCGCCCGCCCCACCAGCCAAAACGCCCACCGCAAAGATGATCACTATCAGCACCGCACCCTGGATGCGCAGCCGGAGGGCAGAATCAGCACTGGAACTCATTGGATCCCCTGGAACGCTTCGAACAACTCAGCGGTAGTGGGCATGTCGTTATTGCGGATACCCTGGGCCAGGAGATCAGGTACACCTATTGCCTCGGCAATTCCGGTTGTTTCCTCTTCTACCTCGGGGCTCTCCACCTGCCACAATACACCGACGGACACCATGGCTATCACTGCTGCGGCAGCCAACATCGGCCGTCTCCAATTCACCAGCTGCATCAGCGGATTGTTGGACGAGCTGCGAGTCTCCAGCTCTTCAGCAGCCTGCTCCATGATAGAGCCGACCAGCTTGTCGAACCGGTCCAAATCTCGCGTCGGATCGAGCGCGGAGAAATCGATACGATCGTCATCCATTTGAGTACTCCTTCACGGCATCGCCGCCGAGCAACTCGCGTAGCCTTCGACGCGCGGCAAACAGGTGCTGTCGGGCCGCACCATCTGAAATGCCAAGATTCTCCCCTATCTCCCTGTGTTTCCACCCCTCGAGGTCGTGTAACAATACCACTTCTCGCTGCACCTCGCTCAACTCGCTGAGCGCCTCTTCCAGAGCCCCACGTAGTTCCGATCGTTCGGCGTCGCGGTCGGAACTGAGGGTACTCGCGACACTTAAGGTATCGATCGGTTGCGCCGTACGCACACGGCGGTAATCCAAAAAATTCCTCGCTCGGTTCCGCACGATCTGGAGGAGCCACGCTACGAACTTCTCGGGCTGCCTGCAATCTTCGAGCTTCTCCAACGCCTTCACAAACGCGTCCTGACATACGTCTTCCGCATCCATCCCGTTCCCCACAACCCCTACCGCAACCGAGTACGCCGCCCTGTAGTGCCTACGCACTAGGGCTTCGTACGCCGCGGATTCGCCGCGGCGGGCCCGTGCCACCAACGAGGCATCGCCTATATCGACGATTTCCTCTGCCACCTCACCCTACCGGTCCGGGCTCTTGCCGCGGTCTGATTAGAAGACATCCATCCACCCCAAAACGTTAGATGAACTCGGTGCCGCGAAAACACGCGGCAAGAAAAACACCATGTCGATTACTCCAATATGATCTCTACCCCGTGGAGTCCGTAAGCCGGCCCTCGGCGTTCGGATCTCATGAAGCGCTACCTACACACTAACCGTCCCAAAAGATCCTTTGCCGCTCCAAACGAAAATACGCACCAACCTGTCTTGCTGTTGTGAGCCGCTCGTGAGGTGTCGCTGGAGTCCGGTGGTTATCGAAGTGAACGCAACGTCGGGGATATGGGACGTGAAGGTGAACGATAGCTGCCGGATTTCAGCAATGCCGCACGATCTGCCCAGAATGAAAAATCCGCTGTTGCGGTTGGTAAAACAGTGTCTTGAAGATCTCTGGAGTGGAAGGGCCAATGTTATGAAAACTGTCGTCTGGGTTGCGGCCGTGATCGCGGTACTGCTGTGTCTCGCAACACCACTCTCGTCACAGGAACACCGGACGCGAACCATTCAGGGAGTCGTTCGCGACTCGACAAATGGCGAAACGCTTCCGTTTGCTTCCGTGGTGATTCCGGGTACCAACATGAGCACCAGTACCAATCGAGACGGTTTCTTCGCGTTGATTGGCGCACCCGCGGATTCGTTCACACTTCGTGCGGTATTTCTGGGATACCGAGCTACCGAATTCGTCGTTTCACCGGACGCTGCGCAGGACTTGTTGACCGTGAACATGGCACCGGTGGTCTTCGAGCTGACGGGCATCACGGTTGTAGCCGAAGAAGCTCAGATGATGAGTACCGTGAGGGAGATCAGCAGAGTTACAGCATCTCCTGAGGTGATGGCGGTGCTGCCGAGCGTCGGGGAAGCTGACGTGTTCAGATCGCTACAACTGCTTCCCGGCATTAGTGGTACAAACGAGAGCTCGTCCGGACTCTACGTGCGCGGCGGAACGCCCGATCAAAACCTAGTGCTGCTCGACGGAATGACCGTATATCACGTCGATCACTTCTTCGGCTTTTTCAGCGCCTTCAATTCCGAGGCGATCAAGGACGTTCAGGTATACAAGAGCGGATTCCCTGCCCTGTACGGCGGGCGCGTGTCGAGTGTCGTGGACATGACGGGAAAGACCGGGGATCCGAACGAACCGCACCTCTCACTCGGGGCGAGCCTTCTGAGTGCCAACGCATCCGCACAGATCCCGCTATTCGGCAAGGGCTCGATTCTGCTGTCCGCCCGCCGCTCGTACACCGACGTCATGAGGACCGGGTTGTACTCGAGCATCTTCAACATGTTCAGGGAAGATACGACAGCAGCCGCGACCGCCGGTGGGATGGGTGGCATGGGTGGCATGGGGGGGATGCGCGGCGGGATGGGCGGCATGTTTGATAATGCAAACTATAGCACACATCAACCCGACTTCTATTTCTACGATCTGAACGGGAAGATCACATACCGCCCATCCACGCGTGACGTGTTGTCAATCAGTCTCTACAACGGTCAGGATTACCTCGACAACTCACAGCTACAGACCCGCACCCTCTCAACTCAGAACACGACCTTCAGCCGAGGGATAACGAACGACGTCACCGACCTGACCGACTGGGGAAACAAAGGAGTGAGCGGCAAGTGGGCACGCCAGTGGCACCCGCGGTTTTATTCGGATGCCCTCGTTGCGTACTCGGAGTACTTCAGCGACTACACACGGAACACGGCCGCGGAGACGATCGACGCCGATGCGGATACCCTACTCAATACCCGCAGCTTCGGCTCTGCGGAGGACAATCGCGTCACAGATCTGACCTTCCGATTAGACAATGAATGGCAGGCGCTGGCATCACACAAGATCGGGTTTGGGGGATGGGTCACCAAATCAAACGTGGATTACCTGTTCACACGAGACGACTCGCTCACCATACTGGATCGGCAGCAGGAGGCAGTTCGAGCAGCCGGTTACCTGCAAGACAAGTGGAACGTGTTCCCCTCACTGGAGCTGACATTCGGGGGGCGTTTCGCGTACTACGACATGACCGGAGAGACCTACCTCGAGCCCCGAGCTTCGGCGGCTTTGAGCCTTCCCGTAGGTCTCACGGTCAAAGGCGCCTACGGTCAATACCATCAATTCGTGAACCGGGTGGTAAACGAGAACGTGACGGAGGGATCACGAGATTTTTGGCTGCTCTCCGACGGTGACCTCGTGGATGTCACCAGCGCAAAACACTATGTGCTCGGCGCCAGCTTGGAGTTGGATGACTATCTGTTCGACGTCGAGGTTTACCGCAAGGATCTCGACGGTTTGTCGGAGTTCTCCATGCGGTACCAGCGCATGGGAAACCCGGACCCGATCAACCTCTTCTTCGAGGGGACCGGTGTGGCAGAAGGAATCGAGTTCCTTGCGCAGAAGAAGTACGGAACGTACACCGGTTGGGCCAGTTACACGCTTTCGCGTGTGGAACACACCTTTCCCGACCTGAACAACGGTGAGCCTTTCCCAGCCCTGCACGACCAGACCCACGAGTTCAAGATCGTGAACAGCATATCACTGGGGCGATTGAACTTTTCGGGAACTTGGGTTGCAGCAACGGGGCGGCCGCACACCGCGCCGGAATCGGAATACACGATCACGCTGCTGGACGGTACCGAACAGAGCTACATCCACGTTGGGGAGTAGAACGGTTGGCGACTCCCGGCTTACCACCGGGCCGACGTCGCCGCGCACTACAGATTCGACCTCGGCAGGTGGACCGGAGACATAGGTCTTTCGGTCTTCAACCTGTACGATCGAACAAATGTCTGGTACCGCCAATTCGATCTATCCGAAACGCCTATCCTGATAAGTGACATGAACTTCTTGGGAATTACTCCGGCGATCTCAGTACGCTTCGAGTTCTGACGGGAGCGCAACGAAATCATGAAAAGACAATATCTCTCAACAATCCTCGGCGCGGTGCTCGTCGCCGGTTGCGACAGCGCATCCACCGAACCCGAGCAAGCCGATCTGGTGGTGGTGGAGGCGTTTCTCTTCGCCGGCGAGCCGATCGACGACATACATCTGACTGAAACCGTAGCCTTGTCCGACACGGTTGAAGCGCCGCCGATCAACGACGCATCGGTGGTGCTGTACAAGAACGGCATCTCGTACACGCTCGTTTCGACCGGAGATTCCGGCTACTACGCATACCCGGGCGACGACCTTTCCATCGAGGTTGGAGACACAATCGGGATCGAGATCTCTTACCTCAACTCAGTCGCTACAGGTGAGACTGTAGTACCGGACGCACCAATAGGCGTCGGAATCGACCGGGACACCCTCTTTGTGCCGGAGTTTGGTTTCGGAGGGGGCGGACCACCGGGGGGAGGCTTCAACCGTGAAGACTCTCAACTTGCCGCATCGTGGGACAATCCGGACCAACTGCTCCATTACGTCGTGATCGAGTCGTTGGAGGATAGCGCAGAGACGATCATCCCGGAGGATCTCCCACGGATGCGAAGCAGGTTTCGACTCGTCGCCCCACCCACAACAAATGACTACCACTTCATCAACATGATGGAGTTGGAGACACTCGGTTTACACGTGGCCAAGGTTTATCGCGTCAACGAGGAGTACGCACAGCTTTATGAGAACCGTACACAGGATTCGCGGGACCTAAACGAGCCGCCGTCGAATATCAGTGGTGGGCTCGGAGTGCTGAGCGCATTCAACAGCGACAGTGTGTTGTTCGTGGTGGTCCGGGAAGAGAGCAGCTGAGTCCTGTGTTCTTCAGGGTCAGCGTGAAATGTCCTGAATACGTACTAGATCATAGGGGAGTGCACGCCGTGTCGAGCCAGGCGTATATGGCGGGATAACGTGTTTCGTCAAGGAGAGAGAGCAATTCGGCATTCCAAGATCCTCGATCAGGCCATCCTCTGGCTCTGCCTCGCGGCCTTGATTGTCTTGCCGAACGCCGCACGCGCCCAGGTGGGCCTCACGACCGACATCATCACGGGTGTCGTGTTGGATGCCACCGGGAACCCTCTCGCCAATGTCGTGATCGAGGCTATGTCTCTCGAGACCGAGATCACGAGATCTACCCGCACTGACGATCGTGGGCGTTGGACGATTCTGTTTCCCGACGGTGGCGGACAGTATCAGATGACGGCGCGAATGATAGGCATGTCGCCGATTCAGGCTACCCTGGCACGCTTCGGAGACGAAGACCGAATCGTCTGGGACATACACATGGCCCAGCAGGCCTACGTGATGGACGAGGTCGTTGTGGAGGGTGCTATCCAGCCGGTCAGGGTACGCGAGCAGCGCCAGCCAGGAGCGATGGAACGTAACCTCACACCCAACCAAATCGCCAATCTTCCAATCGATGCAGCCGACCTCAACGTTCTCGCGACCCTGGTACCCGGTGTGGTGCTTTTCGACGCGACGGACACTACCGATTTTGCGTTTTCCGTTGCCGGTCAACGCCCAGACGCCAATGCCTTAACGCTAGACGGAATGATGATCGGATCGGGCGAGGTCCCGCAGGAGGGAGTCCGCAATACGCGCGTTATCTCCAGTACGTATGACGTATCCCGCGGGGGGTTCAGCGGCGGGATGGTGGCCTCGACCACCCGCAGCGGCAGCAACAACGTGCAGGGATCCGTGCGCTACAACCTGAGTGACGACGCACTTGCCTTCCAGACCGGGGAGTCTTCTGCATTTACCTCCGCATACACACAGCATCAGGTGAGCGCAGGGGTTGGCGGACCGCTGGTTCCGAACAGGCTGTTTGCATATCTGTCCGGTTCGGCGAGGCTGCGGGACGATCCTTCGGCTACGTTGACGTCCGCGACGACCACAGATCTCGACCGTCTCGGTATAGCTCAGGATTCGATAGACCGGTTCATCGAAGTGGTAGACGCTATCGGAGCCGCCCCCGACTTCACACGCAGCGACGAAAATCGGTCGAACGACAATCTCTCGGCAATGCTGCGGCTCGATTACCTCGTGTCC